>CAIUHT010000252.1 GCA_903898975.1 uncultured Planctomycetaceae bacterium | reverse complement strand
TCGCGCCGGCATTTTTGAGCCGGGGGACGACCACGCGGACGAACGACTCGTCCACGATTGTGTTCACGTCGACCCAGTCGGGATCGGAGAGTGAGGCGACTGTCGGCTTCTGCAGGGCCGGGAGTTGCTCCAGCACCCGCGGCAGGTCGGCCCGGCGGACGTTCATCATCAGCCCGACCTTGCCCTCGGCGGCCAGGCACGACCGGAGCATGAGGGCCAGGTTCTCGATCTTCGCCCGCTTCCAGCCATCGGCCCACGCCTGCTGATTGGCGATCATGCGGGTTGTGCTCTGCAAAACCTCGGCGACAATCCGCAGGTTGTTCGCCCGCAGCGAACTGCCGGTCTCGGTCACTTCGACAATCGCGTCGGCCAGCTTGGGAGGCTTGACCTCGGTCGCCCCCCACGAGAATTCAATCTGGGCGGTCACGCCGTGCCGGGCGAAAAACGCCCGCGTCAGCCCCACCACCTCGGTCGCGATCCGCTTGCCCGCCAGGTCGTGCACGCTCTGCACCGGGGAATCGTTCGGGACGCACAGCACCCAGCGGACGGGCCGGCGGGAGACCTTCGAAAACAGCAGTTCGCACACCTCGTGCACCTGCGAGTTGTTCTCGACCACCCAGTCGTGACCGGTGATGCCCGCGTCCAGCACCCCCTGCTCGACGTACCGCGACATCTCTTGAGCGCGGATCAGCAGGCACTCGATCTCGGCGTCGTCAATCTCGGGGTAGTACGACCGCGACGAGAACTTGATCTGGTACCCGGCCCGGCGAAACAGGTCGCCCGTCGCCTCCTGCAGACTCCCCGCCGGAATCCCCAGTTTCAGTTTCTGCTCAGACATGCTTGCTCGACTTCCCGTACACCACCTGCGGATCGAAGACCCGCTCGCCCACCACCTCGAACGACTGCCCGTCGGCCGACAGCCGGCGGAAGAAACAGCTGGCGTAGCCCTCGTGACACGCCGCCCCCCCCACCTGCGTCACCTTCGCCAGCAGCGTGTCGCTGTCGCAATCGTAAAACAGCTCGTGCAATTCCTGCACGTTGCCGCTCTCTTCTCCCTTGCGCCACAGCTTCTGCCGACTCCGGCTGTAGTAGCAGACCCGGCGGGTCCGCAGCGTCTCGGCATACGCCTCGGCGTTCATCCAGGCCAGCATCAGGACCGTGCCTGTGCCACTGTCCTGGGCGATCACGGGGATCAGTGGCGTCTTTTCGAAGTTGGGACCAGTCATTCCACACCGGGAAACGAGAGCAGGCGCACAGCGGACCCAAGCCAGTGGTTCTGACCCCGGCCCTCCGCGTTGTTCCAGCCCTGCTGGCAACACAACCTGATGTGAACACAACCTGTTGTGAACACAACTGGGCCCCGGGGAGCTCCCCCGGCGGGCTGCTGCACGCCGAGGGTCAGCCTAGCATGAGCCCGGGGGGAAAGGCCAGCCTGTGAACGCGGTGCGGCACCGGCGCGGGCGGGGTCTGGACCGCAAAATCCCCCCAATCCTTCAGGCCCGGGGCCGCTCGAGACGAATCAGCCCGCAGGCTGGCACAACCGGGCACAACAGTGCCGCCCCCCCCGGGGAATGTGACATGTCTCATGGGGCCCAGTCTGTGACATTTCTCCCGGTGACGTTTCACCCGGTGACGTTTCTTTTGGGGAGTGGCACGCCGTGGCGGACGGATCGGTTTGCCGGGGCGGCAGTGCTACACTGCTTCAGCCGGGGGCGTCGCTGGCACAGGAAGTCGCGGGGTCCGCCGCCGCCGTGTTCGGGAATGACATGGCTGTGCTGAGGGGGGCATTCCCCAAGGTCAGGTGGATGTGCCGGGCAGGCCGGATCCAGGATCGGTTGGAGTTGGGGCCCTGGGCTGAATGAGTTCACCCAACCGATTGAGTTCGACAGGCTGAAAGAGTTCGACCGGTTGAGTGAGTTCGCGGGGAATGGTCGAGCGTGTGCGAATGGGAGAGCTGTGCGTGGAGTGGGATGTTGCCGTGCTGGGAGCCGGGGCGGCGGGGTTGCTCTCCGCCGCTCGCCTGGCCGAGCGGGGATTGCGGACGCTGCTGCTGGAGAAAAACCGCCGGCCCGGGGTGAAGATCCTCATGTCGGGGGGAACCCGCTGCAACCTGACGCACGACACCACCGCGCGGGGAATCGCCGAGGCGTATGGTGCCCAGGGAGCGTTTCTGCGGGCTCCCCTCGCGGCCCTGAGTCCCGCCGACCTGGTCGCCCTGTTCCACGCCGAGGGGGTGGCGACGCAGGTCGAGCCCGGGGGGAAGATTTTTCCCCAGAGCAATCGCGCGGCTGATGTGCTGGCCGCTCTGCTCGCCCGGCTGCAGCGGACGACCTGTCGACTCGAGACCGAGGTGACCGTGACAGGGCTCCGGCCGGTGCCGACCGGCTGGGAAGTGCAGACCACCACGGGCCCGGTGGGGGCCCGGCAAGTGCTGGTGAGCGTGGGAGGGGCGAGCTACCCCGGTTCGGGCACCACCGGAGATGGCTATGCCTGGCTGCGGGAGTTGGGGCACACCATTGTCGCTCCGCGCCCGGCCCTGGTTCCGCTGCTGAGTGAGGCGGGGTGGGTGCGCGAGTTGGCCGGGGTGACGCTGGAGCGCGTCGGGGTCGCCCTCAAGACGGCAGGGGGCAAGACGGCGGGGGGCGAGTCGGGAACCGGGCGGCGCGAGCGGAGGCTGGCTCCCAGTCGGTGTGGCTGGCCCGCCGGGGGGTTCTTGTTTACCCACCGCGGCATCTCGGGGCCGGCGGTCCTCAACCTGTCCCGCGAGTACACAGCCCTGCCCGAAGGGGAGCCTGCCGAGGTGCTGTGCAACTTTCTGCCCGACCTCGACGAGGGGGAAGTGCGCGAGTTGCTGCGCCAGCGGATTGAGGGGGGCGGGGCCCGCCCGGTGCAGCGGTTGCTGGAGGGCCTGCTGCCTCAGCGGGTGGCCGACACGGTCTGCCGGCTGGCGGGGATCGCGGAAGCGACGCGGATCGCCGAGTTGCCGAAGCGGGCACGGGACGCACTACTGACGCAGTTGCGCCAATGTGCGTTGCCCGTGCGGGGGACGGCGGGAATGGCGAAAGCCGAGGTGACGGCGGGCGGGGTGGCCCTCGACGAAGTCGATTCGCGGACGATGGCGAGCCGGCGGTGTCCAGGGCTGTTCCTGGCGGGGGAGATCCTGGATCTCGACGGACCCATCGGGGGGTACAACTTTCAGGCGGCGTTCAGCACAGGCTGGCTCGCCGCCGAGCGGATGGAAGCCACCGCGGCAACTTGAACTCCGCCGATCGCACTGAGGACATCGCCCGCGGGCTGGCCTTCCCTCTCAGCTGCCGCCCGGTGCCAGGAAGGCCGAGCCCTCGCTGATCGTGGCAGCCTTTCAAGGACCGCTCGCCGGGGACGTTGCTGATTCCCGCACCAGGGGACAGTTCTCTTCCCCAGAACTCATCGCCGGGGCGGGTTGGTCCCCTCAGGCGGGGGAGATAAACTGCGGTGGCCGGATGCAGTGCTGGACGCTGGCAATCGGCTGCGATTCAACCGCGCTGGCGCGACACGCTGGTCTGAGGCAGAGAGCCGGTGCTGGCTGAGGAGCCAGTCGAGGCACGACGAGGTGGATGGCGATGGATTCCGCAGACCCCGATCCGTGGCGGCACCTGGCCGACCTGCAGCAGGTCGCCGAGCAGGTGTTGCCGCACGCGCCCTCGACCGTCGCCCTGCTGACTGCCCTGCTCGATCGGCTGACACAGGCGGGAGGGTGTGTCGGGGGACTGGTGTGGAATGCCGAGCCGGGGGGGCGCGAGCCCCTGGTCCGGCGGTTTCGCAACCAGTCCCGAGCTGGGCAACCCGACGGTGTGCACGACGAGTCCCGCGCGGGGTCACTCAACGCTTACGACTGGTCGGCCTTGCTGGCTCCGCTGGCGGCCACCGCGCTGGTGGGGCCGCAGAGTGTGACACTCTCCGCAGGCTCGGCGGCCTATTGGCTGGTCTTCGTCCTGTTGCAGACAGGGGACCGTCCTCGGCTGTGGCTGGCGCTGGTCTTTGAGCAGCCGCGATTGTCCGATCGGGGGGAGCAGCCGGGCGTTCCACCGAGTGGTGGCGCTGTTGCCCGGGGAGTGTCTGTCGGGGGGCGAGGGGCGACCGAGACGGCGGGCCCTGTGCCGGGGGGTTGGGTCGATTTCACCTTGGCGGTGGGGGAACTGGCCACACTTTACAGCGTGCGATGGCAGCGGGATCGGCTGGTTGAGCAGCAGTCGGTGGCCCGCCTGGTGGATGCCCGGGTCGAGTCCCTGTATGCGGCGTTGAGCGCCTCGCGTTCACCCACCGACTTTCTGGCGGCGGTGCAGACAGCGTTCGGGGCCGACCGGGCGTGGCTGCTGGAAGTGGTGCACGAGACACCCCGACTGCGGGCCAGTTCGCTCCCCCGGGTCGATCCTCACGCCGACCGTCAGTTGGTGCTCCTCAAGGAACTCGCCGGGCTGGTGGCCGGCGGACGCGAATCGCTGCGGGGCGAAGCAGGATCGGGTTTGACGGGAGCCACGGTCTCGAAGCCGAGTGACTTGCGAGCAGACGAGGCCGACGCCCGACTGATCGAGTACCTCGACGTGTCACGAAATCGCCGAGTCGAATTGATTCCGCTCACAAGGGAAGAGTCGCAGCCTCCGGCGGTGCTGGTGCTCGATTACTTCACAGGAGCCGCTGGAAGTTTTTCCACTGAAAGTTCTTCCACGGCGAGTTCTTCCACAGAGAGTTTTCCCACAGAGAGTTTTCCCACAGAGAGTTCCTCCACGGGGATTTCCGCCACGGGGATTTCTTCGGCGACGACATTTTCAGCGACGACTTTTTCAGCGGATTCTTCTCGAGCGAGGAATCTTTCGACCGAGGCCAGAGAGCGGTTATTGCGGCATGTCTCCCGGGGCTGGTCGTGGCTGCGGGAGCGGGGGGCGGGAGGCTGGCTCAACCGGCTGTCTCGCGGCTTGGGCCTGCGGGGCGAGCCGGGGCGCTGGCGACTGGCTGCGGCGGGAGTGCTGGCGGGCGGATTGCTGCTGGCCTGTCCGTGGCGATTCGAGATTACGGCGGAGGCCGAGCTGGAGCCTGCGGAGCAACGCCGGGTGTTTGCCCCCGACGACGGACTGGTGCAGCGGGTGGTGGCCCGCGACGGCGACGAGGTGGAGGCTGGCGCGGTGCTGCTGGAACTCGACAGCAGCTCGCTGCAGGCTCGCCGAACTGAGCTCGAGACCACGCTGCAGACCCAGCGGGTGCGACTGCAGGCACAGCAGACCGCGCGCGGCCGGCGGGGGGGCAATCGGGAGGAACTGTCGGGGACCGCAGCGGGGGAATTGGAAGAGACCCGGCGATCGATCGCCGGGCTGGAAGCGCAGTTGGCGGTGCTGCAGGGGGAACTCGACGGGCTGACCGTGCGGAGCCCGATTGCGGGGCGGGTCGATCAGTTCGACATCGAGCAGCGATTATTGCGGCGGCCCGTCGCGCGGGGGCAAGAACTGCTGCGGGTCGCGCAGCAGGCGGGACCGTGGCGGCTGCGGGTGCGGATTCCCGAGAGCGAGAGCGGGTATGTCGCCGGGGCGTTGCGGCAGCGCGGCCCCCTCGCGGTGCGGTATCAGTTTGTGACCGACCCGGGGCAGAGCCGGCGGGGGGAACTGACGGCGGTCGCAGATCGGGCGGAGACCGATCGCCAGGGCCGGCTCTGGCTGCGGGGCGAAGTGGCGGTCGCCCCAGCCGATCACGCGGGCCAGCGCGCCGGTGGCGGCGCGGTGGTGCGGATCGACTGTGGCTGGCGGACCCTGGGATTTGTGCTGTTCCGCGAACTGGGGGAACTGCTGGCACGCTGGTGGTGGTAGAATCGCCTTGCCTCTCACGGGCAGCAGTGGGACTGGGAGCGGGGCGGCGCCTGGGGGTGGGGTCACCGGTAGGCACGGGTTATCGGACGGAACGGCAGGGAACGGCAGGGAGGACGATTTGTGTTTGGGGACAACCACAGAGGAGTGCAGATGGCTGGCAGGCGGCGCTGGCTGGGAGTGGGGGGCGTGCTGATCGCGGGGGCGGTTGGTGTGGGGGCCTGGTGTTGGACGGGAGCGTCGGGCTGGGCCGGTCAGACCACCCGGCCCGGACCGGTCCAGCCACTGCAGATCGAGAATGTGCTGCTGGTTCTACAGGAGCAGGTCGATCTTCCCGCGCGCGAAACGGGCGTCCTGGCCAGCCTGGAAGTGCGCGAGGGGGATGTCGTGACCCGCGGTCAACTGGTGGGGAGCCTCGACACCCGGCTGGCCCGTGGCGCGTTGGCCCGCGCCCAGTTGGAGCTGGCGGCGGCGAAGCACCTGGCCGAGCAGACGAGCGCCATCGACCTGGCCCGCAGCCGGCACCAGCAGCAACAGCAGCGGCTGGCGGGGCAGCAGACGGCGGTGGAGATTGCCGAGCGGGATTCCAGGAACGAGATTCCCGAACAGATCGCCCGTCGGACGCTCACCACTGCCGAGTCGGCGTTGCGGCGGTCGCAGGCGATTCGCCAGAAGAACGCCGAGGCGGTCTCCGAGCGGGAGTATGAACAGCAGCAGCTGGCGGTCGACCGGGCGACGCTCGATGTGGCCCAGGCGACACATGACCGCGAGACCACGCGACTCAAGGCGCGTGCCCAGCGCGAGTTGCTGCGCGGGCAGGAGCTGGAGGTCGAGGCGGCCCGGCTGGAGCTCGAAGCGGCCGAGGCCGACCAGGCCCAGGCTCGGCTGCAGCAGCAGTTGAAAGAGCAGGATGTGCAACAGCGGGAACTGGCGGTCGAGTTCCTCGAGCTGCGGTCGCCCATTGACGGACTGGTCGCCGAGCGGATTCCCAACGTGGGGGAGTGGCTTGAGCCGGGCACCACGGTGTTGCGGATCATCGACCAGCGCAGGTTACGAGCCGAGGGATTCTTGCCCCACGCCGCCGCCCGAGGGACCCCAGTCGGGACCCGGGTCGAATTCGAGACGGAAGAGGCGGACGGCGTCACCCGGCATGCGGGCCGCATTGTGCATGTGGCCAGTGAGATCAACCCGGTGACCCGCGATGTGCAGGTCTGGGCCGAGATCGAGAATTCCGAGGGCCAGCTGCAACCCGGGCTGCGGGGCAGACTGCGGATCTTGCCCGCCGGGAAACGCGAGCCGTGAGGGACGGAGGGGCGGACCGGCACACGTCAGCGGGGGTCATCTCCCCCAGGTTGGTGCTGCGTCCCGACCTGGTCTTTCAGCGGTGGCAGGCGGGCAACGGACCCGACTGGGTGGTGGGGGACGCCCTGGGAGGGGAGCACTTCGCCCTCACCGACGACGAATATCGGCTGTTGCAGCTGTGTCGCGAACCCATCGCCCCCGATGACCTCCGCCAGCGGTTCCTGGAGGCACGCCCCGGGGTAACAGTCTCTGCGCAGGAACTGACCGCGTGCCTCGCGACCGCCGTCGAACGGGGCTTGCTGGTTCGGCAACACCCGGGGGGCTCACTCCCCCCGGTCCCAGCGTGGCGTGAACCGCTGGCGAGGGTGCTCAATCCCCTGGCGATCCGCCTGCCCGGCGTCGACCCGGGGCGCTGGCTGAAGTGGCTGGGTTCCCGGGTGAGCTGGCTGTTCACCCCGGCGGGAGCCTGGGGATGTGGGCTGCTGTGCCTGACGGCGGGGCTGGTTGCGCTGGCGCGAGCCGAGCAGTTGCGTGCCGAGGTGCCGAGGCTGACCGACTGGCTGACCCCCGGGCACGCGCTGGTGCTGTGGCTGACACTGGCGGCGACGAAAGTGATTCATGAACTGGGCCACGCCCTGATCTGCCAGCACCATGGGGGCCGGTGCCGGGAGCTGGGGGTGATGCTGCTGTTCGGGGCCCCGACCCTGTACTGCGATGTCTCGGCGGCGTGGATGTTTCCCCGCCGGGTTCCGAGGCTGCTGGTCTCGGCGGGGGGGATGCTGGCCGAGCTGGTGCTCGCCTCGCTGGCGGTGCTGTTGTGGGCGGTGACTGGGCCGGGGCCGTTTCACAGCGGCTTGCTGGCGGTGATGGTGGTCTGCTCGATCAGCACACTGGTGGTGAATGCCAACCCACTGCTGGGTTACGACGGGTATTTTTTGCTGTCGGATGCCGTGGGGATTCCGAACCTGGCGACGCGGGCCCGCGGCTGGTGGCAGCAGCGGATGCAGGGCTTTCTGCTCGATCTCCCCGTGGTCGCCGAGCCCCTGACCCCCTGGGAGCGCTGGTTCTTGCCAGTGTATGGGGCGGCGAGTGGGGCGTTTCGACTGGGGCTGCTGGTGCTGCTGCTGGCGGCGGCCCGTGGCGTGCTGGCCGAGCGGCGACTGGCGGCTGTGGGCGACCTGCTGACAGTGCTGGCCTGCGCGGGCTGGCTGCTGTGGCCCCTGCAGTGGGTGGGTCGGATTGCGGGAGACGCCGGATTGCGTCCGTGGATTGCCTGGCGGCGAGTCTGGCTGTCGACCGCGCTGTGGGGCGTGCTGCTGGCCGGGCTGTGGGTTCCGTTGCCCACCAGCGTGGTGGTGCCCGGGCAGGTTGAACCAGCCGGGGCCGAGCCCGTGTTTGTGGCGACCCCCGGCCGGCTGATTGAAGCGGTGACCGCGGGCCAGGAGGTGGCGGCGGGGGAAGTGCTGGCCCGGCTCGAGAATGCCCGCCTCACGCGGCGGCTCGCCGAGCTGGAGACCGCCCGCGATTTGACCGCGACCCGGCTGGAGGGGGTGACCATGGACCGCGGGCGGAACCCGGAGCTGGCGGCGGCGATTCCACAGTTGACTGAATCGCTGCGGGGCTGGGATCGGCAACGGTCCCTGGTGCGCGGCGAGGTGCAATCGCTGGCGATCCGGGCTCCCCGGGCGGGGCGGGTCTGTTCGCCCCCGGCGATGCTCGGTGGGGACCCGAGTGATGACGAGGAGGAATTGAGCGGGTGGGTGGGGAGCCCGCTCGACCCCGGGAACCAGGGCTGCCTGCTCGAGCGGGGGACACTGCTGTGCGCGATCGCCGGGGGAGGACACGAGTTGCGACTGCTGGTTCCCGAGGCGCTGCTGGGGCAGCTGGCAGTGGGGCAGGCGGTGCAGTTTCGGGTGGCGGTTGGGTTAGGGACACCCACGACAGGGGAGATCGCGGCGATCGGCGCGCGGCCGGTGGAGGGGGTGCCGGGAGAGTTGGCGGCGACGGGAGTGATTCCAACCCAAGCAGCGGGACGGTTCGCGGTGGCGGCGCCACTGGAGCCGCATTACGAGGTGCGGGTGACAGTGCGGGGGGAGGGGACAGGGCTGACGGCGGGGCAGACCGGCCGGGCCCGGGTCTGGGTGAAGTGGACCCCACTGTGGCATCGCCTGGACCGCTGGTTCCGCCGAGTATTTCGCCCGCGTCTCCCCGTCTGAAGAAGGCGCCCGCGAGCGGCAGCAGGCTGCAGTGCCCGGTTCTCGCTCTGACCGCAGAGAGCCGATGCGTGAGAGCGATTCAGACGCGGGGCAGGGTGGGGGGCGGTTCAGCGGATTGGGGGTCGTTCAGCGGGGCGGCGCTGCGGCGGCGGCGACTTCGGCGAGTTCGACAGGGGTGCCCCCCCGGCGTTTGCTCTCTTCCGCGGCGGCCATGAAGGTGACGACCTCAAGCATTTCGGCGGCGGGGATGGGCGATTGCCGCTGGAGGAAAAAGCGAGCGATGGCCAGCACGAGAGTGGAATAGTCGTAGTACTGATTGCAGTGGGCGATGCCCTGCTTGCCGAACACAGTGGCACCCAGTCCGGTCTTGCCGGTCTGTTCGCGGATCGAGCGGTAGCAGCCGACCCGGCCCTCGCGCCAGTGGCCGGTGACCTGTTCGGTGTAGGGGGTCTGCAGGGCGGTGACCCGCAGACAGCCCGCTCCGAGGAGGGAGTAGAGCAGGTCGATCCCGTGAATGCCGTACCAGAAGAGGTCGGGGTGCTGGGGGGCCGCGCGCGACTGGCTGTAGGTGTCGCAGCCGAGGATGTCGCCGATGTCGGGATTGTCGCGGAGCTCGGGGTACCCAGCGGTGAATCGGCTGGACGAGGCGGTGAACCAGGGGACGTGGTGTTGATCGGCGAGGCGGGCGATTTCCTGGGCGTGGGGGAGAGAGGCGGCGAGGGGTTTGTCGATGAACAGCGGGACGCCGGCTTCGAGCACGGGGCGGGCCTGTTCGAGGTGCTGGTTGCCATCAACGCTCTGGAGCAGCACACCATCGACCTGGGTGAGCAGCGTGGCGATGTCGGGAACAATCTGCACGCCCAGTTGCTCGATCTCGCGGGTGAAGCCGTCGACGCGATCGCGGCTGAGGGGGAAGTCGGGGTTCCCCGCCTTCACCCCCGCGACCACGCGGAGCCCTCCCAGGCGGGGGTCGTCGGCGAGTTCTTGATTGAACAGCCTGGTGAAGGCGGGGACGTGCGAGGTGTCGAGGCCAATCATGCCCAGCCGGCGGATGGGAGGGCGTTGGGCCGCGGGAGGAGTTTGAGTTTTTGGCCCACCAGCGGCCTGCGCTGGGGCCTGCGGTTCAGCCTGTGGCGGGGCGGCGGCCGAGGGGGCAGCAGGATTGGTCACGGGTTTCGGACTGGGGGCGGAGGAATTGGGGGCGGAGGAATTGGGGGATGAGTTGGCGGCGACCATGTGGGGCAGGAGGGTGACCGCCAGGCCGGCACTGCCTGCGGCGGCCTGGAGGAAGTCGCGTCGAGTGGAGTCGGGCATGGCGTGGGTGTTCCCAGCAGAGTGGGTCAGTGGCTGCAGGAGAGAGTGTGCAGCGTAGGGAGTCGCCAGCCGGGCGGGGAGTGTCAAGTGCTCAAACAGGAGGGGTGCCAACTTGTGGCGGGGCGGTGTGGCGGAAGTGAGTGACTGGCTTGAACGACTGGCGTGAGTCGCGGGCGTGAGTCGCGGGCGTGAGGGGCGGGCGGGGGATGAGTCACTGGGAGGGGGGCTCAGTCACCGCGTTGGGTTCCGGCGGGACGGGAGGACGGTGTGGGGCCAGCAGGGTGCGAGCGGGTCGAAAACCAATCGGAAAATTCGCCTGCGAAGAGGAGCGGTCGGAGAGTCGCGTAGAGACCAGGGGGGAGTACATCGAGCTGTTCCGGGTGAGGAACCGATCCTGCAGTTGAATGGGCACGGCGACTTCGGGACCGGTTTGAGACTCACCAGGACGCAGGAGGCGATCGTGCGACCATTCGGCTCCATTTCCCAGCACGTCGAACAGACCGGCGGCATTGGGGAACTTTTGGGCGACCCCGGTTGTCAGCCGACCGACGAACTCTGCGGCGGTCCAGGCGAAGTCTCCCAGGTGGGTCGGGGTGGCCCCCGAGGGCCAGTCGGTGCCGATTCCCGCGCGAGCGGCGGCTTCCCACTCGGCACTGGTGGGAAAGCGGTATCCCGAGCGGTCGAGCGCGTCGGGGGGAATGACCACCACCCCCAGGGGGGTGACTTCGTAGCAGGGAATCAGTCCCTCCTGCTCACTCAGCCAGTTCAAATAACGAACCGCCTCGGTCCAGGAGAGCGCCACCGGCAGGGGGACGGTGTGTCCCTTGCCGGCCATGCTGGAATGGAACCGCTCGTATTGGGGGTAGGTGAGCTTGGTCGTGGCGAGCGCGAACGGGCGGGGGACCGATTCCCAATGCCGAACATTGCCACCACCACTCAGCGCTTGGAAGGGATGACGGGTCCCCATGAGAAACGTCGTGGCGGGGAACAGGGAATAAACCTGCCCCTGGGAGTTGACCCACCAGGTTGGGCGGGCCTGTGGGTCGGGAGGGAGGGGAGGAGGGGGCGCGCCGGGGTGGGGAGGGAGCGGAATCTGCCACGCGCGCAGCAGCCAGTCGAGGGCCCCATGGACCCCGGCATCGCGATCGGTGGCCCATTGGCCGGGGATGTCAAGTTGTTCGACCCAGCGGGCGCGCTCGCGTGCCGAGAGGCGGGGTCCCACCCGACCCAACACGAGCCAGAGTTGCTGTCGGACCTCGGGGTCGAGCGCGGGAGCGCGGTCGGGGGTCAACAGCGACCAGGGGGTGAAGGCGGTGAGGGGGTGGCTGGCCAGGTGTCGGGCCAGTTCGGTCTGCAACGTGGGATCACTGATGGCGACATCGTGAGCGGCGGGACGAGCCTTCAGACACGGCTCAATGACCCGCGACCAGACCGTGGCGGGATCATCGAGTTCAAGCAGGGCCAACGCAGCCCGAGCCCGACGTTGAACCTGTTGATCGAGAGCGGCGGGCTGCGGCAGCGGGCGGGTCAGATACAGGAAGCGTTGCAGCAGGTTCCACTCTTCATCGAGAACCTGGTAGGGACGAAAACCCTGGGTCAGCAGGTCTGTCAAGGAGCGCATCGTTTCGGGACTTTCGTCCCAGGCAATTCTCTCGACCTCAAAGACCGCCTTGCGGGCCAGCTCGGGCCATTCGAGGAGCGAGGCCTCACTGGTTTCAAAGAGCCAGTCGGGCAGACTCTCCTTGGAGACCCATGAGATGCGAGGGGCCCCAAAGCTGATGGCCGTCCGGCTGTCGAGCTGCCGCCAGTAGATCACCGCCCGCAGGGTGTGATGGCCTGCTGACAGGGCCACCGGACGGTTCAGCAGCGGGTGATACTCGGAGGCGTTCAGGTCGTCCATGTCGAGCGGGACCCCATCGAGCGCGAGGTGCAGACCATGCGAGGCAGTCACCTGCAGGACGAACTCACCCGCCGGTGAATCGAATTCCGTCTCGGCCACCAGCGCAATGGATTGAGGTTCGAGGACCAGGTTCGCCTCCAGCCCGGCCCGATCGGGGTTCAGCCGGCGCGACAGCTGGATGTGTCCGTGGGGAAGTCCATCCGTGGTCAGCTCGAGGATGGGCGGGGTACGTTCGAGCTGTTCGAGAGCGGGTCTTTCGCCCGGCGACCATGAGGGCAACTGGTAGTAGCGGGTGGTCCAGTTGCGGGAAAAGCGCTGGTCGGTAGTGAGCCGCAGCTCGGGATTGGAGCCAAACGGACGTCGCCGCGGGCGGCCCCAGACCACCCCCGCGCTCCACAGCACCGTCACCCGATCACCAGCCCGCAGGTCGATACCGACCGACTCAAGTCCCGCCGCCCGCTGCCGCTGATCTTCCTCGAGAGCCTC
>CAIUHT010000251.1 GCA_903898975.1 uncultured Planctomycetaceae bacterium | reverse complement strand
TCCTTCGTATTCCAGAATTGCTGGGGACTGGGCAAAAACCGGCAGCGAGACAGATCGTCGGTCTGCCAGAGTTGCAGCGAGCCGTCGGGCGATTCGGCACTGGTCAGCAAGGCCGCTCCTCCCCGCGCCAAGGCGACCTTGCTGTCGCTCTCGAGGACCATCGATGGAAACCGATTCTGCGGTCCGCTGGTCCTGGCGAGAATGCGGCCTGTCTCCGCCTCAGCACGGACCAGTGTTCCGTCGATCAACGAGATGACCAATTGATTCCGCGTCGGATCCCAGGCGACATCCCGAACCCGGTTCGCTTTGTTGCCGACGGCAGTTTGGTAGGGGAATTCCGACAATCGCTCCCCGTCGGTGGCATTCCAACGGACGACCAATCCATCCCCTCCTCCTGTGAGGAATTGATTCTCACCCAGTGGGATGGCCGAGAGGGTGATCTGCTGTTCTTCAAATGAGGCGTGCCCGGCCCAACTCTGGAGAAGTTGACGGGTCGAGGTATCCCACAGTTCGATGGTGTCGAATTCCCCTCCCACCAGCAATCGGGATCCCTGGGGGGAAAATGCGAGACAGCGGATCTGCCGCTGGTCGGGAGCACGCAGGTTGGCGACCGCCTCCCCCGTCGAGGTCCAGAGCCGGATGGAACCATCGATGGCACTGGAGGCGAAGATTCCGTCGGCCGACTGGACAATGGCCCGCACGGCCTTGGCGTGCGCCTTCTCAACCCGCCGCCGTTCTTCCAGAGTGTCGGGATCAAACCACACCAGATTCCCCTGGGAGTCTCCCACAACCGGAGTTTCGGGAAGATGCGGAACCTGCCCCGTGCGCAGGCCGAGGGCGGTCCAGTGCGGTGAGAGATCCTGGGCCAGGAACGCTGTCTGCTCGGGAGTGAAGGTCTGGAGATTCCAGCGGATCACCTGCCCATCGACACCGCAGGTCACCGCCGTGTCGCCGAGCTGCCCAATTGTGGTCAGGCCCGTAATGCTCGAGAAATTGCCACCTCGTTCTTTGGCATTCCTGAGGAATCGGTGGCCTTCCATGGCGGCCAACAGTTCGCCCGTCTCGGCATCCCAGGCCCGCAGGGCGGTCGATTCGTGATCGGCGCTGAGGAAAATGCGGCCCCCCCGGGCCACGCCCACCTTCCCCGAGCCAATCCGCCGGGGGGTCTGTTCCGCGACCGTCAGGCTGCGGTTGGTGGCCGATTGGATTCGCTGGAGCGCCTCTCTCCTGAAGTCGCCTCGCAGAAAATTCAAGGCCTCCAGTTCACCGATGGTTCCCAAGGTATCCAATTGCTGGATGCGGGCAACTCGGGAGAACGCAGTACGGCGTTGTCCTTCGGCCAAATCTCGTCGTTCGGCGATTGCCTCCGACTGTCTTTGAGCAAACTCCCGCTGCACCTGCTCTTCCCGGGCGGCCGCTTCGGCTTCGAGTTTCTTGGTTTCCGCGAGGGCGGCCTCAGCGGTGGCCTGGGCGTACCTCCCCTCAGCTTCAAGAGACCGAAGCCGGAACCACCCAGTCAAGAGGCCCAGCAAGAGCGAGGCTGCCAGAGCCAGCCCGGCAGTCCAGGAGGTGAGGCGACGTCTTTGGCGGGCCCGCTGCAGGTCATGAGTGAGCGCTGACGCGCGGGGCTCGACAATCGGGGGACCACTGGTCTCGATCTGGCGCAGGTGCTGCAGTTGCAGTTCCGCCTGGTCGAAGTCGCCCGAACGCAGGGCCCACTGCTCGAGCAGCAGGCGGGTCTGGTATTCCCCCGCGCGGGCTTGTTGCCAACCGCCGGCGGCGGTCTCGGTACCGGGCACGACGGGCTGGCCGGGAGTGGGGGCCGGTCCGGCCGCGGTGCCCGATTGATTCCACGCCTGCCCGTTGGTGTGAAACGTCTCGGCCAACCCCTGGAGGTTGGCCAACAAGGCGAGACGGTCAGGGGTGGTCTTCGGAGTCTCGGCCCGCAGGGCGGTGAGCCGCGACTCGGCTACCTGCAACTGCTCCGCGGCGAATTGATGGTCGAGAAACTGCTCGACCGCATCGGCGAATTCGCCGGCATGCGCGTACCGCCCAGTCGGCAGGGGCGACAATGCCCGCTGGAGGATTCCCCTCAACTCGGCGGGAACATCGGCAGGGAGCGGCGGGATGGCACAGCGGGAGGCCTGGCTGATCCGCAGCGACAGGGGCCCTGTGTAGGGGGGTTCGCCCGTCACGATTTCGAAGAGGATGGCACCCAGTTGAAATACGTCGGTGGCGCAGCACATGGCTGCGGTGTCTCCCTGTGCCTGCTCGGGAGACATGTACGCCGCAGTCCCGACCGATTCCCGGACCGCGCGGTTGAGCACCGGCAATTCCATCCCGGTCACCGGGGTCCCGGGGCGGGGCGCCAGCAGGGCCGCACTCCCCCAGTCGGTCAGGTAGACTACGCGATACTGCGGATTGACCAGAACATTGTCGGGTTTCAGGTCGCGGTGGATGACGCCATGCTCTTGGTGCGCATATTGCAGCACCCGGGAAATGGTGAGCAGGGTCCTCAGCTTCGCATCGCGCGACTCGGTTGGGCGCGCCAATGTGGCTGACCACTTCTCTCCGGTGATCAGTTTCTCCACAAAGATCGATTGGCCTGGCGCCCGGGAATCATTGAGCAGAAAGACCGGGGGAATGTTCTGATGATCGATCAGAGCCTGGATCCGCACCT
>CAIUHT010000250.1 GCA_903898975.1 uncultured Planctomycetaceae bacterium | reverse complement strand
CGTTCGGATCAACCCGAGCCCGGCACACGCTGCGGACAGGCAGACTGCAGCGTGGTGCGGGTCACGCCGGGCCAGGCGCGCCGACTTGCCACGATTGCACAGAGTAACTGGTGGCGAGAGTGGAGGGTCACGGGACGGGTCGCTATCATTCGCTCGTCCGGAGGACCGCTGGCGAACTTGCGGGATTGAAGCATGTCCGAGTTGCATCACGAGTGCGGGGTCGTGGCCGTCTATCACTGGCCCAATCGGGAATTGAGCCCGTTGCTGCCCGGTGACACGCCCGCTTCCGCCGCTCGGCTTGTGCCGCGCATGCTCATCGATATTCAAAACCGCGGGCAACTGGCGGCGGGCTTCACCACCTACAACCCGCAGCGCAGCCAACTGATCGACACCCACAAAGAGGTGGGGGCGGTCGCCGAAGTCTTCCACATGAACCGCTCGGACGAATACGAGCGGCTGATGCGCGAGTACTCTGGCCATGCGGCGATCGGTCACGTGCGCTACGCCACCTGCGGCAAGGATGATCGCAGCTACGCCCAGCCGTTCGAGCGGCATCATATCGAGAAGGGAAAGTGGTTCAGCTTCGCCTTCAATGGGCAGCTGGCCAACTACCGCGAACTGCGGCAGGAGATCCTGTCGCAGACCGATTTCCACCTGGCGCGGGAAAACGACACCGAAATCCTGATGCACTCGATCTGCCTCGAGCTGTCGGGAGATCGCCGGCCCACGATGATCGAACTGCTGGGGGTGCTCAGCCAGAAATTCGACGGGGCGTACAACATTGTCTACCTGAACGCCGTGGGCGACATGTTTGTGGCCCGCGATCCGCTGGGCATCCGGCCACTCTGCTGGGCGAAAGAGGGGCCGCTGTTCGCCGCGGCGAGCGAGAGTGTCGCCCTCTCGAACCTGGGCTTCGCCACCGAAAACATCCACAGTCTCGAGCCCGGCCACGCGATTGTCATTCAGAACGGGCAGTTCGAGATTCTCAAGTTCGCCGAGAGCCCCGCGAAAGCCCACTGCTTCTTCGAGTGGATCTACTTCGCGAACGTGGCGAGCACGCTTGACGATCACAACGTGTATCTCGCGCGGAAGGCCCTGGGAGAGCGGCTGGCGGCGCGGGAGACGGTGACGGTCGATTCCGACACCATCGTGGTGCCAGTTCCCGACACGGCGAAGGCGGCGGCCGCGGCGATGGCCTTCGCGTTGCGGGTTCCCTGCCTCGAAGGGTTGATGCGCAACCGGTACGTCGGACGGACGTTCATCGAGGGCCGCAACCGGGCCGACAAGGCACGGGTCAAATACACCCCCGTCCCCGAAGTGCTGCGGGGCAAGAAGGTGCTGCTGGTCGAGGACACCATCGTGCGGTCCACCACCATGCGGGCCCTGATCCGGCAGTTGAAGACCCGCGGGGGAGCCCGCGAAGTGCATGTGCGGGTCGCCTGCCCTCCCATTGTGGCCCCCTGCTTCTACGGCATCGACATGTCGACCGTGAAGGAACTGTTCGCCCCCAAGTTCCTGAAGAATGGCCCGCTGACTCCCGCGATCGAGGCCGAAATGGCTCGCGAACTGGGGGCCGACTCGTTGCAGTACCTCCCGGTGTCCGATCTCGCCGACTGCGTGGGCAAGCCCGCCTCCGAACTCTGCCAGGCGTGCGTCGATGGGGTGTACCCCACCCCCGCCGGACGCCGGCTGTACCAGTTGGCAGTCGAGAATGACCGTCGGCCCGAACTGGCCGCTGGATCGGCCGGCCGGACCTATGAGGTCGACGCGACCCCGGGCACTTGCGGCACTGTCCCCGACAGCGCCATCGCCGCTTCGTCGTGACTGTTGTCCGGTGGGAACTCTCCCGCCCCGGCCCTCGCTGAGCTGGCTGCCTCGGAACTGACGAGCGCTTCGTCGACTCATAAGGCATCGGGTTACGCCGCATTGTTCAGGCGGCGTTCCGATAGCGATCTGCGGCGCGGTCAGGTGACGTCTGCGGCTGTGTGGGGCCGCTGCACCCGTCGCGGCTGACAGCGGCGCTGCTGTTACCGTTCCCCCGTTCGCAGTTCCCACTTTCCCAATTTCCAAGTCGCCCAGTCGCCCAGTCGCCCAGTTCACCGTCGCGGGCTTCAAAAAGACAAAGGTCTTCCTTCAGTCAGGCGAGTTACATGGACACGCACGAAATTGAAATCCGCGTCCGCTACAACGAGACCGACAGCATGGGCTTTCTGCACCATGCGCAGTACTTCGTCTATTTCGAACTGGGGCGGACCGAGCTGTTGCGCGCCCGCGGGGGCAACTATCGCGACGTCGAGGCGGCAGGCCTCTTTTTGGTGGTGGTTCAACTCGAGTGCCGGTTCCGCAAGTCGGCCCGCTACGACGAACTGCTGACCCTGCAGACCACGCTCGAAAAGATCACCCCGGCCAAGATGCACCACAAATACCGCCTGTATCGCGCGGGGGAGCTGCTCGCCGAGGCCCAGAGTGTGTTGGCCTGCGTCGATCGCCAGGGCTCCATCCAGCGCCTCCCGGAAGATGGCGATCTCCCCGCCTGGCTGGCCCGCAGAGCCGCCGCTCCCCCTGCGTAAACCCGGGCGTAAACCGTAGCCTGCCCTCCAAGGTCGAGCCACCCCCTGGCGAGCGGGCGGTTCTCTGGAGCGCTGGCCGTTCGGAGTGATAGACTGAACGCGCGCGCCCCCGGCCCCTGATCGCCCAGGCCGGGGCCCCCGCATCCTGGTTGCATCTGAGGGAGTTCGGCATGAAATGGTTGCCTCTGGCCTGTACCGCCTGTGTCTGGACCGCCTGCCTGCTGGCGTCGGGGGGGAGCGTGCCGACGCTGTACGCCCAGGACGCGAGTGCTGAGCAACCCCCGACTCCTACCAAGTCCGAAAAACCAGCCCCGCAGGACGCCGAGAAAGAGCGGCCCGGCAAGAACACAGCCGAGACCACAGCAGAGGCTCCGGCCGCCCGATTGGAAGAGGCGGAAATCGCCCGGCTGATCGAGCAACTCGACGCGGGGGAATTCGCGACCCGCGAAGCGGCGACCAAGGCGTTGATCGCCGGGGGGAGCACGGTGATTCCCGCTGTCGAGCAGGGAGCCGAACGTTCCGAACTGGAACTGTCGACCCGCTGTTTCGCCGTGCTGAAGGGGATTTACGAAGGCAACGATGTCGACGCCCGGGCGGAAGCGGCACTGGCTCTCAAGCGTCTCTGTTCCAGTCGGCAGGCCAGTGTCGCCCGTCGCGCCAAGGCGCTGCTCGACCCCCCCGTCGCCAAGCCGGTCCCTCCCGTGGCGGGCCAGCCTCTTCCCGGAATCCGACTCAACCTGCAGCGGAACTTCCAGATGGGGGGCGGCGGTCGACAGGTGCAGATGTCGAATGTCAATGGCAAGGTCCAGATCGACGTGACCGAAGGGAAACGCAAGGTCTCGATCTCGCACCAGGACCAACGCGATATCAAGGTCCGCATCAGCGAACCGGGGCCGGGCGGGAATGAACCCAAGGTCACCGAAATGCAGGCCGCCAATCTCAAGGAACTCGAAGAGCAGCACCCCGAGGCGTTCAAGCTCTTCCAGGAATTCAACGGGCAGGGGGAGGGGTTGGTGCCCGGGCTGGATCCCGCGCGAATGTTCCCTCCCGGCTTTCCTCCCGGGTTCCCCCCCGCATTGCTTCCGAACCAGCCTCCGGCAGGCCGGGCCCCCGCCAACCCCCCCCCGGCGAAAGCCCGTCCCGCCGGGCCACCCGGGGTCCCTCCGCCAGGCGCAGCCCGTCGGCTGGGCAACCGCGCGGGCAAGGCGAATGCGGAAGAACCTGCCGAGGCTCGGCCCGCACTGCGCGATTCGTCGCGGCGACTGGCCGATCTGGAAAAACGCCTCGAAACGGTCGTCGATCAATTGCGTCGCGAAGCGGAGAGTGACCAGCCGCAGGGGGCCGAGCTGAAGCGCCTGGCCAACGAACTGGGCGATGTTCGGGCCGCCTTGTCCGACCTGCTGGGCGACGAACCCTGAGACTCCGCACCGCTGAGTGTGTGCAGGCAGCGAGCGCGTCCAGTGGCGTGCGGAGCGGCAACCGGATTGCCGCGCGGCCAGGCACTCGCAACGGACGACAGAGAGTGAGCTGAAGAAGCCCGCCATCGGCAATTTTTGCGTGCGAGTGCCCGGGACTGTCGCTGTCAGCAGGTGTGGTCTGCGATGAACCGGGAAAAGCACGGGAGGCCAGGGGGGCGGACGAAGGGGGCGGGGCGGGTGGCGGCGGTGGATTGATTTTCGGCGGCGACGGAGATTCGCCCGCCAGCGTGCAGAGATTCCTGCTGAGACAAGGTGCGCGATGGGACGCTTGTTGGGACGGGTGGCGGTTGTGACTGGGGGAGCCGACGGGATTGGCAAGGCGACCTGTGTCCGGTTCGCCCGCGAGGGGGCCAAGGTGGTGGTGGCCGACATCAACACCGACCTGGGGCCCCAGACGGTCGCCGAGATCCAGGCCGCCGGGGGGGAGGCCCTCTTCGTCGAGACCGATGTCGCCCAGGAGGCGAGCATCGAGCAAATGGTGGCGGCGACCGTCGCGGCGTACGGGCGGATTGACATCCTGGTCAACAACGCGGCGATCTTCGTCCTTCGGGGCATCGACGCGACCGTCGAAGAGTGGCGCCGCATTCTCGATGTGAATGTGATTGGGGCCTCGCTGGTCTCCAAGCATGTGGTGCCCCACATCCGGCGGGCCGGGG
>CAIUHT010000249.1 GCA_903898975.1 uncultured Planctomycetaceae bacterium | reverse complement strand
TGCTGGCGGTTTCGGTCGCCTCGGCAGCGGGGCCTCGCGGGGCGGGAGCCCGGAATGCGGGGCCCACGTTGGTCCCGGCGACCCGGACCCCGGCATCGGCCCGCGGAACTGGGGCAGTTCGGCGGGTGAGTGCGCCGCAAGGCCCGGCGTTGGGGTTGGCCGAGGACGAGTACTACGACCCCCAAGGCGGGCCGGTGCTGCAGCCTCCCGCACCGGGTGGACTGGCTCCCGAAATGGGCGAGGTGCTTCCCGAGGGGTACGTCACCCCGCAGATCGAGCGGCAATTGCTCCCTGGGTTCGAACCTCAGCCCCTGGCGCAGTGCAGCGTTCCCCTGTACGAGCGGGTGCGGTATCGACAAGAGCGAAAGACGCACCCGTGTGCCGTCCCGATGTACGTGATGATTCCCGACCCCTGCTGGCGTCCCGACCCGCGCGGCCCGTGCGATCAGGTCCCGCCGTGCGTGGCGGTCGAGGCCTGCGTCCCCCCGTGCAGTGTCTGCCCGCCCAGGATTACCTGCCGTCGGCGGGGCGCGGTCATTCGCTACGACTTCGGGAAGTACGCCGTCAACATCCGGTCGGTTCGCGGCGTGGTCGTGGTCGATTACGACAGCTAACGCCTGGCCGGCCGCCCACCGGGTGGCAGGCGAAGGGAATGGAGCATCGCCCTCCCCAGCCATGGCAGGGGCGATTGAGCCACCATCAATTCAGGGCTGGCAGTGAGGACACCCACCTCATCGCCAGCCCTGTTTCCACTTCGGGATGTTGGACAGGTGGGGCGGCGTCCGCTCGCCATCCCCCCGAGCGGGCCCCCGGGCGCCGTTCAGGAACGCTTGTGGGTGGGCGACCCCCTTCGATCCCGGGAGGCCCGTGGCGACATTGGTCCAGGGTGTTGACTGAGGCGCGATTTGTCACCGGGCCAGGATCTCTGGTCGGGCCGAATTCACGGTTTGCCAGCGCGAATCGCTGAATGGGCTGGCTAGGCAAAGAGCGTCCGCGGCCGAATGCGAGATGTTGGACAGGGCGATCGTTCCAGCCGCTTGGCCCTGCATTCGGGCTGATTGCGGTCGGCTCGGCCTCACTGTCCACGAGGCCTGTTCTCGACCCGTCCTGCGGGGAGAACCACTCCCCCAACGCGATGGCGGGTTTGGGGGGGGCGCATGAAAAAGCGACTCCGACGGGACTTGAACCCGCGACCTCCGGCGTGACAGGCCGGCGCTCTAACCAACTGAGCTACGGAGCCTCTTGACTGAGGCTTCATTTTATCGGATCCCTAAGTGGCGTCAACTCTCGGGCGGTCAGTAAGTCGAGGGGAACGGAACTTGACGCGGGGAAACCGGCGCGGCTACCGTCGCCCCCGTCCGGGCCGTGCCTTGCCCCCGTCCTGGCCCTGCCTTGAGGGAGAAACTCTGTGGATTGCCAAGGTCGCGTCGCCCTGATTACCGGTGTGCATGGGCAGGACGGCACTTATCTCGCCGAACTCCTGCTGGCCAAAGGCTACCAGGTGCATGGTCTCGCGCCGTATTTACGGTATGGCCTCCCTATGGATCCCCGGGTCCAGTTCCACCCCTGCGATCTGTCCGATGGCTCCAACCTCCACGAGGTGCTCGAACTCTCCCGCCCCAGCGAGGTCTATCACCTCGGGGCCCAAAGTCACGTCAAGCTCTCCTTCGAAATGCCCGTCCACACCGTCGACGTGACCGGCCTGGGCACCCTCCGCCTCCTTGAGGCGGTCCGCCAGTTCCGCGATCGCTCGGGGCAGGACATCCGCTTTTACCAGGCCTCCTCCAGCGAAATGTTCGGCAAAATCGCCGAATCCCCCCAGACCGAAACCACCCCCTTCCATCCCCGCAGCCCCTACGCCTGCGCCAAGGTCTACGCCCACTGGCAGACCATCAACTACCGCGAGTCTTACAACCTGTTCGCCTGCTGCGGCATTCTTTTCAATCACGAATCCCCCCGTCGCGGAGAGGCGTTCGTCACCCGCAAAATCACCCGCGCCGCCACCCGCATCAAGCTTGGGCTGCAGCACGAACTCCGGTTGGGCAATATCGACGCCCGTCGCGACTGGGGCTTCGCGGGCGATTACGTCGAGGCGATGTGGCTGATGCTGCAGCAGTCCCGCCCCGCCGACTATGTCATCGCCTCGGGACACCAGCACTCGGTCCGGGAATTCCTCGATGAGGTCTTCGGCCACCTCGATCTCGACTGGCAGCGGCATGTGGTCATCGACCCCGCGTTTTATCGTCCCGCCGAGGTCGATACCCTGCTGGGAGACGCCTCGAAGGCCCGCCGGGAACTCGGCTGGCAGCCCCGCGTCGGGCTGAAGGAACTCGCCCGCCTGATGGTCGAGTCCGACCTGATCCTCGCCCGGCAGGAAGCCGCTGCGGCGGCCGTGCGATGAGGCACCTGGCCCACACCACCCGGACATCCGGGCGTCGAACCACCCCCCCCGACACGCGAGTCCTCCTCCGGGGAGGCTCTCGATGACGCTTGATCTCGCCGCCTGCCAGGAAGTGGGGGCGTGGCTCGCCGCTTCGCCCCCCGATGACCGGCTTGGTCCGCTGCTGACCCGCATTGGATTTCGCGAGCCCGACGCGGCCGCCGAACGCCTCCGCCGAACCGTCGTCCAGGCCACCGACCCCGCCACCGCCGACGCCCTCCTCCCCACCCTGCTCCTCTGCCTCGCCGACGCCCCCCAGCCCGATCACACCCTCCTCAATTTCGAGCGGCTGGTGCAGAACATCCCTCAACCCGAGGGGTTGTTCGAGGCCCTGGCGGCGAACCCGCGCGGCATCGAGATCCTGCTGCGACTGTTTGTGGGCAGCCAGTTTCTCTCCGACATCCTGCTGACCAACCCGAGGTATCTCGACCGACTGACCGAGCAGCGCCGACTGGCCGACTTCAAGAGTGTCCAGCAGCTGTACATCGAGGCCCAGGCCGAACTCGTGGGGATCGAAGATCCCGACGCCCAGCTCGATGCGCTCCGCCGGTTCCAGCGCTGGGAACTGCTGCGAATTGGCGTCTGCGACTTCTTCGGGCTGTTCGACTTTCGCCGGGTGACGGTTCAGCTCTCGCTGCTCGCCGACGCCCTGACCCGCGCCTGCCTCTCGCACTCTTACGCCGACCTGGGCCTCTCGCCCCAGGGCTTCTGCGTGATCGCCATGGGCAAACTGGGGGGCGAAGAACTCAACTACAGCTCAGACATCGACCTGCTGTTCCTCGCCGAGGGGAATTCCTCGGTCTACTGGCGGCTGGGGCAGCGGCTCATCAAGGCGCTCACCGGAATCTCGGCGGCGGGGTTCATGTACCGGGTCGACATGCGGCTCCGCCCGTGGGGCAGTTCGGGCGAGCTGGTCTCATCGGTCGAAAGCCACCTGGGCTACCTGGTGCAGCACGCCCGACTCTGGGAGAAACAGGCGCTGCTGAAGGCCCGGGTCATCGCCGGCGACATCCCCCTGGGCCAGGCCTTCCTCGCCCGGGCCGCCCCGCTGCTCTTTCAGACTCCACCCGATGTTGTCCGCGACAGCGTCCGGACGATGAAGCAGAAAATCGAGGCCGATCTGCTCAAGAAGGGGCGGCTCTGGGGTGAGGTCAAGCTGGGCGAAGGCTCGATCCGCGATGTCGAGTTCGTGGTGCAATACCTGCAGCTTGTGCATGGAGGCGCACAGCCCGCCGTTCGCAGCTTCAACACGCTCGACGCCCTCGTCCGGCTCGCCGACTGCGGCTTTCTGCACGCCGACGAATACCGGCTGCTGGGCGAAGGCTACATCTTTCTGCGGACCGTCGAGCACGCCCTGCAGCTGATGCACAACAAGCAGACGCACGAGCTACCCCGCGAACCCGCCGAGCTGGCCTCGCTGGCCCGCCGGCTCGACTTTCCCGACGGGCAGACGTTTCTCGCGCAGTACCAGAAGCACCGCGAGCAGGTGCGCGGAGTCTACAACCGCTACCTGGGGAGTCGCGACAAGGTTCGCGAACAGACCGAACCGGCCGCCCGCCCGGTGGTCAACCGGCATCTCGCCCGCCTGCGGGCTGAATACTCGAAAACTTTTTCTGATCCCGACATCGAGCGGCACGCACTGCTGGCCGAGCAGGTCACCCGCGACCGCCCCGTGCTGGTCGAGACCGCCCCCGAGAATGGACTGACGCGGATCACGGTCGTTGGCTACGACTTCCCGGGCGAACTGTCACTCATCGCCGGACTGCTGCTGGTGCATGGCCTCGACATTGTCGAGGGGCAGGTCTTCACGTACGCCCCCGCCCCCACTGTGAGCCGCAGCAGTGGAACGCGGGGCGGACGCCGCCCCAGCTGGACCCGCCAGGCGTTCCGCCCGCCCCCCAATCGGCCCGAAGCCCCCGGCCCGGGGGGCTCAGTCGACGACCCCCGCCAGAAAATCGTCGATGTGTTCCTGGTGCGGACCCTCCGCGACGGGACAGCCGACGAGACCCTGCAGGCCTACGCCCGCGACCTGCTGGAGGTCATTCGGCTGCTGCAGGCAGGTCGCCGCGAAGAGGCGCAGGGACAGGTCGTCAGGCAGGTCGCCGCAACCCTCCGCACGCTGCCCGCCGACGCCCGGCAGACCCTCTACCCGCTCGAAATCCAGATCGACAACCAGGCCTCCGACGACTACACCCAACTGGTGATCGAAGGGCAGGACACGCTGGGGTTCCTGTACGAACTGACCAACGCCCTCGCCCTGGCGGGGGTCTACATCGCGCAGGTGCAGGTCAGTTCGCAGGGGAACCAGGTGCACGACACCCTGCACGTCACCGACGCGCAGGGGCAGAAAATTGTCGACTCGCAGCGGCTGGGCGAACTGCAGGCGACCCTCGTGCTCATCAAGCACTTCACCCACCTGCTTCCCCATTCGCCCAACCCCGAAGGCGCGCTGCTCCACTTCCGCGACTTCATCTCGCAGCTTTTCGCCCGCGGCGACTGGGCGGCGGAACTCGCCTCGCTCGAACGCTCGGAGGTGCTCGAGGCACTCGCCCGCCTGCTGGGAGTCTCGGACTTCCTGTGGACCGACTTCCTCCGCATGCAGCACGCGAACCTGTTTCCCGTGCTGCGGAATATCGACGCCCTCGAGCGGCCGCGCTCCCGCGCTGAACTGCACACTGAACTCGCCCGGTCGCTCGCCCAGTCCACCGACCCCGCCGCCCGCCGCGACTCGCTCAACGCCTTCAAGGACCGCGAGATGTTCCGCGTCGACATGCGGCACATCCTGGGTCGGATCCCCGAGTTCTCGCAGTTCTCGGAAGAACTGAGCGACGTCGCCGAGGTGACGGTCGAACTCGCCACCGACCTCGTGCGGGAAGAACTGCGGCGCGAGTTCGGCGAGCCGCTCGGGGCGGGAGGAGCCCGCTGCCCCCTCACGGTCTGCGCGCTGGGCAAGTGCGGCGGCCGCGAACTGGGCTTCGCCTCAGACATCGAGCTGATGTTCGTCTATGAGGGAGAAGGGAAGACCACCGGGCCGACGGTGATCTCGGCGACCGAGTTTTACATCCGCCTGGTCGAAGGAGTGACGAAGGCCATCCGCGCTCATCGCGAAGGCATTTTCGAGATTGACCTGCGGCTGCGTCCCTATGGCCGGGCGGGCAGCCTCGCGGTCTCCCTCGCGGCGTTCGAGACCTACTTCTCGGCCGATGGGCCAGCCTGGCCCTACGAACGGCAGGCCCTGGTCAAGCTGCGGCCGATTTGTGGTGAGGCCGAACTGGGGGACCGGCTGGTCGCGCTCCGCGATCTTATTGTCTACAGCCGGGGACAGTTCGATGTCGGGGCCATGCGGGGCATGCGGCAACGACAGTTGAGACAGCTGGTGACCGCCGGTGGCTTCAATGCCAAGTTGAGCCCGGGCGGGCTGGTCGATGTCGAATACCTGGTGCAGGGGTTGCAGATTCGCCATGGGGGAACGCATCCCGATCTCCGCCGAACGAACACGCTGCAGGCGGTTGCGGCGCTCGAGCAGGCGGGGGTGGTGTCCCCGCCCGACGCGGCCCGGCTGTGCGAGGCGTACAACTTCCTGCGCCAACTCATTGGCAGCCTGCGAATTGTGCGGGGGAACGCCCGCGACCTGGCGGTTCCCCCCGTCGATTCCGAGGAATACGCCTACCTGGCCCGCCGCCTCGGGTATGAGGACGATCTCGCCCGACTGGGCGACGACCAGGAGCGGCACACCGCGAACGTGCTCGAGCTGAGCCACAAGCTGCTCGGGTCTTAGGGCGAACGGTCGCCCGCCCGGCGGACCGCGCCGAGCCACTGGCGGTTGCCCGACCTAAAGAACTCGCCGCGTCAGGGCGCTGCGCGAGTCCGCACCAATTGCTGGGCCTGCACGGGGGCGACGGTAGCGGTTGTGCCGAAAGTAGGGCGGGCCGGGCGGCGTCGGCTGACACGTACGACGGGCGCAAATGACTGCTGGTCCACCCGGTTGCGAACGGCTTGAGAGCTGTGCGAAAGAAATAGTGGAAAACACCCCGGGGCGGCGGTAGGCTGGTGGTCGAAAACAGCCGTCGGTCAGCGGGATGTCCACCGCCGACGTCTCGTCCACGGTCCGGTGGAGGAGCGAGCGACGGCTGCGGCGGGAATGAATCCGGGCTGTGCGGCGTTTCTCAGTACCCGTTCCTTCCCAATACTTCTCTCACTCGAAAGTGTGCTGGCGATGGTTCGTGATATGGATGCAGAGGATGATGACCTCGAGTTCGAAGACAGCCCGGCAACCTCCCGCCGCCGTCGCGCAGCCAAACCCTCCGGGTTTGTGAATGTGATGGCCATCATTGACATGGTCCTGGGCGGCATGGTGCTGATCGGCGTCCCGATTCAAGCGTTGCAACTCCTCGCTGCCTCTCAGCAGGCAGGACAGGGGCCAATCCCAGTCACGGTTGGGCCAGTGAATTTCCTGGCCCTGGGGGTGTCGGCCATGCTGGGTGTCTGCTCGCTGGTGGCGGGCTTTTTCCTGCTGAAGGGGCGTTCGTCCGCATTGCCTTTTGGATGGGGGGCGGTTGCCCTGACGCTCCTCTCGACCTTGTTGGGCGTGGTGGTCGCAATCAGTACTGTTAACGCATTGGCCAGCGCGATGCCGGATGAGAGCGCTCGCTCGGTCGCGACAGCGGCCGGCTATGGGGGAATGGCCGTGACCACCGGAATGCGCCTGGGGATTCTCGCGTTGTACGCGACCGCACTCTTGCAGTTCAAGAAGTGGTTGGACCGCAACGGCTGAAAGCGTTTCCGCCATCCGCTTCATCTTCTCGCAATGCTGGCCCGTTTTCGATACGGGCCAGCATTGTGGGGCTCCATCCTCTGCGACCCATCCCAGGCCCTGCGGCCAGGCACAGTCAGTCCCCCACACCCCGCCCGGGGCGAAGGAGTGGACAGGTTTCGCCTCGCCTCTTGACCTGGGCGTCGTACGCTTTGCAGGGACCTCCCGCCGGCGCCGGGCGTTCCCCTGAAGGTCTGGGAGAGCCAATCAAGGCACATGACAAAGCCACCGCCACCCTCCGAGCGCGCCAACGTGGTGACTTCGCCGTCAAATCCTGTCCCGTCAGCGGTGGGGCCTCTTCCCCGGTATCTGCAGACCTTCGGGATCTTCGACCTGCTGCTCTCGGCCTTGCGCCTGGTTGTCACGATTCCCAGCGCTCTGGCAATTGGGGTGCAGATGGCCAAGTCCTCCACCTCTCTCCCAATCACTGCCAAACTGGGTCCGGCGGTCGATCTGCTGCTCGGGATTACCGGCATCACGGCGGGGTGCCTGCTGCTGGCGCGGTCGAAGGTCGCCATTCCCATTGGTTGGATCGCGGTGTTCCTGACAGCCGTTTCCCTCCCCTTCCACATGCTGTCGTTGTTGAGCTTCGTCGCCGAGTCCCATGGGAACCCTGGACTGGAAGGATTCCCTGCTGGTATTCAGCCCGGTGGAGTCCTGGGAGGGGTGGCAACACTGCTGCTGCGGATCGTCGCGCTGGGAATTTACATCGGGTTGTTGAAAGAGTTC
>CAIUHT010000248.1 GCA_903898975.1 uncultured Planctomycetaceae bacterium | reverse complement strand
CTTGGCTCTTCAGGCCGCCCCATCGAAAAAATCTCGTCGCCCCCCCCGCGACCACGAAGACTGGGAATCCCTCGACGACTTTTCGAGCTTCGACGACCCGACCGGGCTCCCCTGCCTCGCTCACATCCCCGTCAACCGCCAGACCCATGCCGACGTCCGGCATTTCGATCATCTCGCTCCGCTCGCCCAGGTCCCCCTCCTCCAGCCCGGGGCCGATCCCGACTGGCTCTGGCCGGCTCGTATCCGCCGTGGCGAACTGACACTCCTCGCCGGGGACATTGGCTCGGGCAAATCGTTTCTCGCCTGCGACCTTGCCGCCCGCCTCTCCTCCGGCCGCCCCTGGCCCGATGCACCCCCCGACGCCCCCGCTCCCAGCCCCGCGCCTGTGCTGCTGGTCGTTGGGCAAGAGTCGCACCCCCATGTGCTCAAAGACCGGCTCCACCGGCTGGGGGCCGACCCGAGCCGCGTCCAGGTGCTGCGCCTGGTGCAGGAAAACTCCCCGACCGAAAACAGCTTCGTGCGGAACTTCAGCGCCGATCAGGACCTCGGCTTGCTCTCCCGGCATCTCCTCGAACATGCCGACACCCAGCTGGTGATCCTCGACTCGTTCGATCGCCTGGCCGGGCCACGTCGCTCGCCGGCGGTGATCCGCAGAATCCTCTCCCGCCTGCAGACAATCGCCGCCACCAGTGGGGCCGCCATCGTGCTCACCAAGAGCTACTCCCACCCCCCTCGCCCAGGCCGGCATTTGCGGGCTCTCGGTTCGATGGTCTTCGCCGACTCCCTGCGGTCGCTCTGGGCAATCGAGCCCCTCGTTTCCGCTGACGACGACACCGAGCCCGACCCCGCCAACGCTGCGCGGGCGACACATCGGCTGGTCCCGCTCAAGGTGAACGACTTTGAACGCTCGACCGCCCTCGACTTTCGGTTGAAGGACCATCGGGTGGAGTGGCTGGGGGCTCCTCGCGACTGCCCTGCGCTGCACCACGGGGACGACCCGGCACGTGCCCGGCGGAAGTCCGAGCGGAGCCTGCTGACCGAGGCGACCGATTTTCTCCGCTCCCTGCTTGAGGCGGGGCCGGTCCCGGCGGTCGTGCTGCGGCAGCAGACCGAGCAGTCGGGACTGGCGTGGCGAACGGTGCAGCGGGCGAAAGAACAGCTCGGCATCCAGTCCAGCATGTCCCGGCTGGGGGACGACCACTTCTGGAGTTGGTGGTTGCCGGGCACACCCCCAGTCCGCTCACCGGAAATGGCAATTCGCGACTGGAAATCGCTCCCAGGTTCAGCCAGGCGGGGACCTCCTCCAGCAGAAGGATCCCCGGGCTCGCGCAGATTCTTCCGGTCGACGGCAGCCACTGCCAGGGCAGCACCCGAAACAGCCTCCGAGGCATCCGCCGCAGCCAGTGCAAGCTCGCAGTGGCCGGGGGGGCGATTGGGAATTGTCACGGCGAAGGAGGTCCTGAGTGGGATGACAGGCGGAACCGCCCAGGCGCTGGAGTCTTGGCCGGCGCAAGATTTTTCGACACTACGCCGGGAGTTCGGCGGGACCAGCGGGGCACCGCCAGCAGCGATGCATCCCGCCGGCACGGCAGCCCAGCACTCAAACTCAGTGAGTGAGCCGGACGTCGTCGGGGCGGAGGCACAGCGAGTGGAGAGCGCGAAAGCCCCCGTCGCGAACGGGGCCACCTCGAGCCTGGGAGGATCGCCAGCCGAAGCGAGCGCAGTCGGCGGAAACGTCGGGGAAACGAAAACCGCAGGTCCGGATTTCTCAGGACAAACCCGTGGGGGCCAGACCGGGGCGGACTCGGTCGCTGGGACACAGATCGGTGGTGGCCAGACCGCTGTAACTCCGCCGGTTGAGACGCAGGCGGGTGACGGCGCGACTCTTCGGGGGGCCACGTGCGAGACGTTTCCGGCCGCGGCAGGGAATGGCGGGCGGTTCGCGTTGGCCGGG
>CAIUHT010000247.1 GCA_903898975.1 uncultured Planctomycetaceae bacterium | reverse complement strand
TGGGGTAGGGCCTGTTGGGATTTGGTCCGGGGTAGGGATCGGGTTTGGCGGTTGGGAGGGGGGGCGGTGGTTGAATCACGCACAGGCTGAAAGCCTGTGCCACGACGGGCGGGGGAGATCGCGGCCAGCCAACGTCCGGTTGTTCCGGGGCCCAGCCCCCGCCCTACCCCGAAAAATCGGAAAACCGGGGGCAGGATGGGATGTCATCCATAGGGGATCGCTGATATAAGAGGGTGTTGCCTGAACTTCTGAGTCTGTCTCCCGCCTTGCCGGAGCTGCGTCATGTTCTCGATTGCCGGTCGTCCCTCTTCGTCGCGCGAGTTTTGTGACGGCGTGTCCCGCCGCGACTTTCTGCGGATTGGCACCCTGGCGGCCATGGGAACGGGGGGTGGCTGGGGGCTGCCCGAGATCCTCAAGGCTGAGTCGCTCTCGGGGAAGAAATCGCCCAAGTCGGTGATCATGATCTACCTGGTCGGCGGGCCGCCGCATCAGGACATGTTCGATCTCAAGCCTGACGCCCCCAAGGAAGTCGCCGGTCCCTGGCGGCCGATCGCCACGAATGTGCCGGGCTTTGAGATCTGCGAAGCGTTCCCCCAGTTGGCGAAGCAGGCCGACAAGCTGACGGTGATCCGCTCGCTGGTCGGGAACCAGGCGGACCACGACGCCATCCAGGTCTTCAACGGGCATGATCCCAAGAAGCCCAAGCCCCAGGGGGGCTGGCCGCAGTTCGGATCGATGGTCTCGAAGGTGCTCGGCCCGGCCCTCCCCGAATCGCCCCCCTATGTCAGCCTCTGCTACACCTGCACCCACGGTCCGTACAACGAGCCGGGCCCGGGCTTCCTGGGAATGTCGCACTCCCCCTTCAAGCCGTTGGGCGAGACCCGCAAGGACATGGTCCTCAACGGGGTGACCCTCGACCGCCTGTCGGACCGCAAGTCGCTGCTGAAAGGATTCGACCTGCTCCGCCGCGAGATCGACCAGTCGTCGATGATGAACGGGCTCGACACCTTCACCGAGCAGGCGATGGGACTGCTGACCTCATCCCGGCTGGCCGAGGCACTCGACCTGTCGCAGGAAGATCCCCGGGTGGTGGCCCGCTACGGCACCGGTGACCCGTCCATCATGATGGACGGCAACGGGGCTCCGCGCGTCCCCCAGAGCCTGCTGGTGGCCCGCCGCCTCATCGAGGCCGGCGTCCGGGTGGTGACCCTCAACTACAGCAAGTGGGACTGGCACGGCGGGACCAACACCGAAGGCCGGGCCAACAACTCGATCTTCGTCCGCGAGCAGGAAGACTTCCCGGTGTTCGACCAGTGCGTCAGCGCCCTCGTCGAAGATCTCCACAACCGCGGTCTGGCCGACGATTGTGCCGTGGTCATCTGGGGCGAATTCGGCCGGACGCCGAAGATCAGCCCGATCGTGGGTCGCGACCACTGGCCGCAGGTGAACTGTGCCCTGCTGGCGGGGGGGGGGCTTCCGCCATGGTCAGATCATCGGTTCGACCGATCGTCTGGCGGGTGAGGCGGCGTCCCGACCGGTGACGTTTGGCGAGGTCTACGCCACGCTGTTCCGGCACCTGGGTGTGGATGGGCTGACGACCATCAACGACCTCAACGGTCGCCCGCAGTACCTGGTCGAAGAGCAGTCCCGGGCGCTGCCCGAATTGTCCTGACCACCGCTGGCGGCTGGGTGTGGCGTATGCCGTCGAACCCGCTCGCCTGCCAGCCCCGCTGCGCGCTTGTGCCGGAGATTCCGAGGCTCGGTGCGTCTCGCAGTGGAGGGGCCAGTCGCTGGCCATGAGGGTGTGCGCTCCCTCGTACGTGTGATGGGCGTGGGTGTGGATGGGGCGAGTGAATGTGGGGCCTCTCGGTTGTGGCGGTGTGACCCCACTCGCGACGGCGGGCAACGGAGCAGGGCGGGCTTCGCCAACAGGAGCGCAGGGCCTGGGGTGAAAGCAGTCGCGTCCCTCGGGGCCAGGCTGGGAAATCGACATGGATTTTCCGACGCCGCGCGAAAACGCGGGGTTTGGAGACAAACCTGGAAAATGCGGGTGAACGGTACTCCCCGCCGCACCTTGACAGTATTG
>CAIUHT010000246.1 GCA_903898975.1 uncultured Planctomycetaceae bacterium | reverse complement strand
GGGACCCCCAGTCCCACAAGCAGCAAAGCTGGAGAAAAGACGGCGACGAGTCCTAACAGCGTGGGCAGCAGAGGAGCATTCATGCTGACCCTCCACCGATCCGCTCACCTGGCCAACATCCGACTTTAGCGAAAGGAAGGTGCCCGCGGTGTCCCCGATACCAGTCAATGGAACTCGCGACCTGCGGCAAGTCGCCGGGCTGGGCGTGCCATTCTTCAAATCTTCGGTCATGGTACAGCAGCAACTGATTGGATTGGGGATTCAGCAGGCACAGTTGGACCCAGCCATTCTGCAAGATCTGGCGAACCGCCTCATTACGACGCATGATCATTTCGATCGCTTCTGGTAACGCCTCGATCACGAATAGCAGCCGCATGGGCTCGTGAATCTCTACTCCTTGCCAAGGAAGGCCCGTTCGCAAGTCACTGGCAGCCCCATCCATGACGCCCAACATCGAAGTGATGTTGTGAGGCAATTTGGTGCCACAGCCCCAGCCGGCAGGGTCGATGTACGAGAAGTAGTACAGGAGATTGATCCCTTCGCAGACAGGAACGACTGCACCTAAAATACGGCCCAGGATTGAGTATTCATGGTCGTCCTGGGTGGGGTCGTATGAGACCAGAAAGCTGCGGCGGTCGAGGTACAGTCCGCGGGTTCGGCCCCGACGTCCAACCACGCACATCGCGTTGGTGGCGTTGCCGAATTCAGGACGGGTTTGCGCAAGATCAACAGAGCGCCCCTCGACATGCCGGTGGGCTGCGGGGGGACTTAGCCCGAGAGGCGCCGAATAGAAACGTCGGCAGCGTTCGTGGGAATTCCGTTCACAGGCTGTTTCGAGGGATTGTCTGGCCTGTTCGAACGCTGGTTGATTGGAGACCGGAAGGAGTTCGAGTTCGTAGAAGATGAGGTGATCGGTGCAGGTGTTGTGCAGCCCACCGACGAAATGCGTTTCGCGGGGAATTGTAATGCCCCGATCCCGCAGATTTTGCCGAACTCGAACATCATTGAGCATCGCGGCCAATGCGCGGGCATTCGGGCCCCCGGCTCCTCCCGAGCATGCGCCGCAATCGTAAGCTGATTTGTGGGGATTGTTGAGGCAGTACGAACCGTGTCCGAAGAAAAAGACAAGTCGAGCAAAACTCCGTGTCAGTCCAATATCGCGCAATGTCCTTTCGGCAAGTTGTGTCATTTCTTCCAGCGTAAACCCGATAGCCCCTTCCTCGGGACCTGGCTCTGCAGCTGTGCGCTCGAGCCGCAGGCGAGTCATCTGGGGAGGTTGCAGCCAGCTGCTGGCGAAATCCTGAAATTGAGAGGTCCATCGCGGAAACAGAATACTGGCCACAAGCGGGACGGTCGCGAGAACTCCAAGTCCCCCCGTCAACAGCGCCCCCGAGGCAAGTCCCCGTGTTCCCTCGGTGACCCGTTGAGATGCGCGGCCCAGTGCTCTGCGGGCGCGGCGCCTGCGGCGGTCGATCTCCGCCTGCGTGTAAACAACGTCCTCCACAATCCAGTGCTTCGGGCGGATAACGATTGGGCAGAGTGCCGTGTAGTTCGCCTCGCCCACTCCCCGGTAGTAGATCGGAACCCCAAAGAATCCTGCTGCACCGAACGTCTCCACCTGGGGGCAAGTCTCTTCCAGGTGCCGACGAAAGGACTCTTCCCTGGTGTCGATGCAGAAAACTGCCTGAAACTCGGGAGTCTCGACTCGCCACTCTGGATGGCGAGACCGTACCGAGACCGCCTGCAGGGCGTTCGTACGGAATCGCTGTTCGAAAGCACGGTGCAGGGTTCGACGGCGAGCCCGGGTGTCGAATCCGCGAATCTCGCCCTCCAGGCGCTGCCACTGAGGTCCGGAAAGTGCCCAGAGTTCACCGGCACTCCAGCCCGAAAGCTGAGCGACCTGAAACAGCCGCAGGGCCTCCCCTCGGGAGCGATCGTTTGCTGGCGATCTCGAGGCAGCCGGAAGGGAATCGGGCAAGCTGTCTAATACTGGCGCGACTCCCAAAAAATCACCAGCGGTTTTGGCCAGGCTGTACCGCTCCAACAACAGGCGAACTGCCAAAAACTCAACCAGTGTTCCGGGGGGGGCGCCCTCTGCGACACGATCGGGTCGGGTCTCCAGTTGCCATAGCAGCCCCGCCCAGCCCCGCAACGCGAGCAGCGAGGACCTGAGCACCGCCTCATGATGTGCGGGATCGGGCTCAAGATGATTGAGAGAGACTGCCAGTGACTGCAGCGGTCCGATTCCAGCATCTGACAGCCTACGCAATTCATCCGCCAAGCCGAGGCACCAATTCTCGATCGGTGCCAAGGGACCGGTATAGAGCTGTTGGAAAGCAAGCCAAAAGCCCGACTCGCGTGCCGGCAATCGCCAGCTGGCCAGTCCCTGATCTGTAAACGCAGCACAGAAACGAATGAGATGCTCGTGGACTCGCAGATCGCTGTCACCCCCTCCGGCGGCCAGCAGTCTGTCGCGCCAGCGCGGTCTTGCGGATTCAGACCGATTGTGAGGATCCTCGCGATCGATGCGCTCGACGCAAACCTGCCACAAACACCACAGCCCGACCCGCTCCCAGTCTTGGTCAGTCCACTGCTTTGCGTCCGAAGGCTTAAGATCTGGTGGGGCAGGTATGACCGGGGACTGATTCCTGGCCGAGGGCCATTGCAGCGACTTTGCGAACTTCGCCAGCAGCCAATCTCGCGTCTGCTTCCGGAAGCGATCTCGCTCGTGAGCGGGAACATCGCTACGCAACCGCAGAAGTGCTTCAGTTTCAGCGACATACCAGTCGAGTTCCGGCCCATCTCCTGAATGGAGTTGGTGCTCAAGCATGCGAAGTCGAAGATCGCGGATCGTCCCGCAGGGTCCGAGGGGCAGGTCGGCCAGGGGACCCAACTCCTCACGAATCACACCCTCCAACTCCTCGACTCCAATCCTTCCATCCCGCCGCTTGACGGCGTATCGATTCTCCGAGAGATATGGCTCGCAGCCGAACAGTTCAGCCCCTTGTTGAACGGCCTGATCAAATGGGAGATGCTCAAGTCCGTGCAGCGGATTCAAAAAGACAAATGAACTGATCGGACCTTGGAGGGGGAGAAGTGTAGCTGCCCGCCTGATCATCGATTCAAGTTCGTCGTGACTCACGGGTGAGCAATCGGTTGAAATGTCGTGCACGGAATGGCTCGGAAAAGTTGGCAGGTGGAGAGGAGGGGTCAGTCCGCCGGATGCTGATCGTTCGGTGTCAGCCTTTGACTTTGTTGTCGAGCAAGACCGTAGGGAACCACCGCGAGGGGTCACGGCGCGGTATCGTCCGCGGTTAGGCGACCGGAATCCTCTAATTCGACACTGCGCCCAATTTGAATCTTCAGGGTGCGCAGGCGGCTTCGCAGGCTGTTACGCGCAATTCCCAGTAATCGCGCCGACTGCAGCTGATTACCCCCAGTATGCCGTAGCACATGCGGGATAATCTGGCGCTCCATTTGCTCCAGAGCCTCCATGTAAATGTCCTCACTTCCAGCAGCCAGCCGTTCGGCGACAAAACGCTGCCATACTTCTTCCATCAACTGTGAGACTTCGTTCGAAGCGGGCATTGCCGGGGTGGCGCTTGGGGAACCGAGCAGTCCCTCCAATTCCGCCGACTCGATTTCTCCCCCGCGACAATTCAGCACAGCCTGCTTCAGAACACTTTGCAGTTCCCGCACATTTCCTGGCCAGGAATGGTTTCGAAGGCGTGCTATTGCCGCTGTAGACAGGCTGATCGGCGGCCGTCCCAATTCGTGGCAGTAGCGTCTCAAGTAGTGCTCCGCCAGAAGCTCGAGGTCCTCGCCCCGCTCGCGGAGCGGAGGAAGGGCAATCGTGAACACTTTGATGCGAAAGTGAAGATCGCCACGAAAGCGGCCCGACTCGACCAACTGGGACAGATCGGCGTTTGTGGCCGCGATGAGCCGAACATCGGTTCGCACGGTCTCATTGCCCCCGACCCGTTCGAACCGTTGTTCCTGCAGCAGCCTGAGCATCTTGCTCTGTGTCAGTGGGGGCATCTCTCCCACCTCATCCAGCAGAATTGTCCCCCCGTGGCATTGTTCGAACTTTCCGATCCGCTTGCGATCGGCGCCGGTAAAGGCTCCTCGCTCGTGACCAAATAGCTCGCTTTCCAGAAGGTTTTCCGGAATTGCCGCGCAATTGATGGCCAGGAACGGCTTGCTGGATCGATGGCTGTGCTGGTAAATCGATCGGGCCACCAACTCTTTGCCTGTGCCACTTTCACCGACAATCAGCACTGAGACATCCTGGGCGGCCACACGACCGATCTGTTTGTAGACCGCCTGCATGGCGGCGCAGCGTCCGATGAGTCGGTCGTCGAACTCTCCACCGACTGGTTCTTCGGGTAATGCCGCCGGTGTCTGCATCCGACGACTGATCTCAATCGCTCCATGGATCAGTTCCCGCAGGGCGTCGAGTTCCAGGGGCTTGAGCAGATAGTCGTAGGCACCCCGCTTGATTGCCTCGATCGCGAGGTCTGTTGTTCCGTGCCCGGTCACGAGAATAATCGGGACCCTGGCATCCCGTTGCTGCAATCGCTCGAAAACCTCCAGTTCGCGGGCGTCGGGCAGGTTGACGTCCAGGACCACAACCGACAGGCGTTCCTTGGCCATTATGGCTTCGGCCTCAGCCCCGGTGCTGGCTGTCAGCAATTCCCAGCTGTCATGCCGCAAAACCTTGCGGTAGGCATGCAGGATCGACGCCTCGTCATCCACCAGCAGGATCTTCAGCATACAGTATGTCGCTCCTCAACCGGGAAGATCCATCGTGAAACAAGCGCCGCCCCCGACGCGATTGACGGCCTGCAGTGTTCCGCCATGCTCGTGAACAATCCGTTGGCTGATCACCAGCCCCAATCCCAATCCCGTGGGCTTGGTACTGAAAAACGGCTGAAACAGGCGATCCTGTTGGGCCACTGAAAGGCCCGGCCCCGTATCCTCCACGCGGTACAACACGCGCTGCTCCGGTCCGGGCTCAACCCTCACTGTCAGCGTGCCGCCATGCGGCATTGCGTCGAGGGCGTTCAGGGCGAGATTCAGCAAGACCTGGCGGATCAATTCCGGGTCAGCTTCCAGTTCGATCGGCAATGCTGGGACCTGGCGGTTGAGTGAGACGTGACTGCGGGCAGCACGGGCCCTGAGCAGGTCGAAAGTTTGCTCGACCACCTCCACCGCGTTGAGTCGTCGCCGCTCCAGTCGGGGAGGGCGGGCGAAATCAAGGAAGAGCCTCAGTGTCTGTTCCATTCGGAGCACTTCTCGTTCCACAACGGTTAGATCTTCTCGGGTGAGTGGCGCCGAGCCAGGCGAATCGGTTGCCGCACCTTGAACAAGCAACTTGATGGACGTCAGGGGGTTACGGATTTCATGTGCCACGCCAGCCGCCAGTTGCCCGACCGCCGCCAACTGCTCCGCCCGGAGCACCTCGACGTCGCGCTGCCTCAAGCGGGCCACCACCTCTTCAATGCGCCCGACCAGCGACTGAAACTGAGCATCGAGTTCCCGGATCCCCCCCGAATCGCTGAGCACCAAGGTCGGTAACTCTCCCCCGATTTTCCCCGCAGCATCCCGGATCTGAATCTGGAGCCGACGCATGGTCTGACGCCAGACCAGGGCCGAACCGAACCCCAAACCCATTCCGCCTAGGGCGGCAACCAGCCCCAGCCCGGCGATGCCCCAAGCCAGTTCCCGCAAAACTTGACCGTGTCGGACGGATGCTTTGTCCACATCCGACTCGCTTTTTGACTGAAATTCAGTGCAGTATGCCTGGGTTTTGTTGTTCAGTAATTGAGCAGTCTGTTTCAGTGCTGAATCGTGGTCGGCAGAAGTTCTGTCAGGAAGATTCTCGAATTGGTGGCGATACTCGACATAGCTGTTTTCGACGCGCACCAGCAGCTCCTTCAATTCGGGAGTGTGTTCCGCTCGGTTGAGTTCTCCGAGGTGCGTTTCAATTCGCTGGTGCAGCGGCTCGACTTCTTCGACACGGTTGATCAACAGGACATTCAGGTCGATGAGACTTTCCTCGAGAGCGTCGGCCTCTCGGTGGATTCGCAAGGTTTCCCGAACGGTTCGCGACACCTGCGCCTGCTGGCGATACAGCAGCCCAGCAATGACTGCTCCCAAGGCCAACAGCGTGGTGCTGAGAATTGTGATCAGGAGGAGCGTCCGGGTTCGAAACAGTAACGGCACTGCACACTCTGGGGCTGAAAAGTTGAGATGTTGTCGAGGGACTACCAGTGACCAGGGCGTGTCAGCGAAAGCTTGCTGCCCGGGGCAGATGGTGCTGGCGAGATACGCCTCGTGCGTGGGGTGTCTTCCCGAAGTTTACCGGTTCGCCGCTCGCAAAAAAAATTCCGGAAAAGGACTGACCGCTGTTATTGCAGTTGGATGGTTCGGCAAGACCGTTGCCACCCGCTTTCGGCAATCTGCACACATGGATCGCACTTCACCGCGGCGGGTCATCAGGGCTCTTTCAGGCTTCCCAGAAACATGGTGATTTGGATTCAGAAGCAGTGCAGAGTCTTTCGAGAAAATATGCAGAAAACCGGTCAATTTCTGATAGAGCCAACCACCAGGCCCTGCACTCACCGCACTTGCGTCCACCCCGTGTCGCAGATATTTTGAGAGGTACTCTATCTCTGCGCCCATCCCCCCCATGGCATGTCTCCAAGCCGACGTTCGGCTTCGAACTCTTCGTCGCCGAAGTTGTTGACTCGTGGGGCGGAATTCCCGGCTGTTCCCGAGTGCTGCATGGTGTTCACCCCGGATGAGGTGCTGCGGTTCGCCCGCTGGACCAGCGATTTCAACCCCCTGCATGTCGATCTTGAGGCCGCTCGGGAGACGGTTGACGGCAGAATCGTCGTTCATGAAATCCTGTCGGTGCTGAGGGCAATGTCCGATTGCCCCGAAATGCGGAAAAATCCAGGCAGCGGACTGCGGAGCCTGGAGGTTGATTTTTTCGAGGCGGCACTGCCAGGACGCCCAATCGAATTGACCCACTCGGGAGACGAAGCTGGCTTTCGGTTGGCGGTTTTTCCCGGAGGAAGCTCTGCGCAACTCCTGAATCTGTCCGGTCAATTTGGTTCCATTGAGCTGGCTGCGGCAGATAACTCCGCGTGGGTCGATCACTACCTGAAGACGGCGGCACCGAGTTCGATCAGGCGGGCAGCGCCAGTTGAGCGTAAGCTGAGCGAGTTTGTCACGGGTGCTGAGATTGGTGGGCTGTGGTATGCGGCGGACCCGCCGCCAGAGTATCTGACTCCGGGTTGCGTGGGGCCGTTGACCGCGCGAGTGCTCGGGCTGTCAAGCTACCTGGTCGGAATGGAGTTGCCGGGGCTGCGTTCGCTGTTCACTCGATTGAGGCTGGAATTCGCGCCTGAGGAGCCTGAGGGCTCGGGGGCAGAGTCGCCGCTGATTTGGCGACTGCGAGTGGTTCGCTTCGAGCGTCGTGTTCGAAGTCTCGATCTGGAGTTGGTCGTCGCCACCAAGTCGGGAAGAATTGTGGCCGCAGGTTCGCTGCGGG
>CAIUHT010000245.1 GCA_903898975.1 uncultured Planctomycetaceae bacterium | reverse complement strand
GGGCCGCCACAGTCTGCCGGTGAACGAATCGGGGCCGGTCGCAGGTGCTGCACCCGCCGATGGCTCTCCCGAACGCTGGCGGTGACTGCGCGATTTAGCGAGCGCTGACCGCATGAGCGAATTAGCCAGGGGATGTCGGGGGGAATGAGGCGCGGGCTGGGCAGTTACGGTGCGCGCGGTGATCAGCCTGCTTTCCGTGAGGGGGCGGGGCCGGGGAGTGTCACGGGTCGCGCTCATCGGCTGCGGTCTCGGTACGACTGGCTGGGGGGACGACGGAGCGGACGGGATCGGGACGGGTGGCCTGGCAACGGGTGCTCTCAGGTGGAGCCGTGTGGTTGCGGCTGCAGTCGGCCTGGCCCGCTGGCCGCGGACGTTGAGGCCGAGAGGGTTGAGAGTGGCACTGCCGGGGGATCTGAACTGGCCAGGGGGGGCGTGATTTCTTTGCTGGGGGAATCGCCGGGTTCGGAACTTGTGGGGGCCGAGGGAGAGCCGGGGATGAGGTGGCGGAACCAGGCTCCCCAGGCGAGGAGCGATTCCGGGCGGACGAACGCGAGGTAGCCCATTTCCATGACGAGGCCGAAGGTCCACATGCCGAGGAACAGACCGATGCCGGTGTGCATGCCCAAGCCGACGAGCAGGACGGGCCAGCGCAGGCGGGGGTGCCAGATGAGCAGCCAGAAGGTCATTTCCCAAGCCACGGTCCCGACGCTGACCAGGTTGATGAGCCACGGAGTCCAGGCGAGCCAGGTGAGATCTTGCGACTGATATTCGCGGTTGGCGATGGCGAGCCAGACGGCGTCGCCCGTCCACCACGAGAGTCCCTTGAGCTTCGACAGCCCCGCGCCGAAGTAAATGACGCAGAGGTGAATCTGCACGAGCCGGAGCGCGAGGCGGACGGAGACGTGCGGTTGCGGGGCGGGGAGAGACGCGGTGCCACCCAGGGCCGACTGCTGGCGCCAGCGGAACCAGGCGCGGTCGGCGGTGAGCCGGGCGTCGCGACTGGGGAGCCCGAGCGAACCGACCGCGACATAGGCGACCAGCAGGCTGTTGATTTGGTCGAGGCCAAAGTTGGCGAGGGGGACGCGGTTGATGTAAGAGACAGTGATCGCGAACGCCAGCCAGGGGGTGACGCGATGAAAGAGCCCCACCCAGTAGAGCAGCAGGATGAGCAGGCAGGCTGCGTGGGTGACGCCGAGCAGCGACGGGGGAATGGACCACCAGAAGGAGGGAGCGAGGGTGTCGCGGAGGGCGTGCCCCACCAGCAGGTGGTCTTGCCAACCGTCGGGACCGAAGAAGGGCTGCAGCGCGAGCCCCCACACGAGGTGGGTGTAGAGCAGCATGCCCCCCGAGAACCAGCGGAGCAGTCCGAGCGTTGCCGAATCGGCGGGCTCGAACCAGAACTGGTCCCACGCCGAGATCCAGCGGGAAAGAAGCTCTTTCATCGTGGTGTCTCGGGGAAGAAATCGGTCCACTCGTAGCGGCCGAGCGGGCGGGGCAGATACGAGTCGGCGACGTCGAGCGGGACGCCGGCCCGGCTCTCTTCGAGCGTGATGATTTCGTGGGTGAGTTGAGTGAGTTCGATGGAGCGGCCCCGGTGTTGGCGGAGCAGCTCGCGGGCCAGGGCGCGGGCGATGAGGCGGCGGTCACGGAGCTCGGACTCGGGGGTGTTGCCGAGCGACTCGGTGAGCATGAAGTGGCGGTGATAGAGCAGGCGGGGCTGGGTGGCGCGATCGGGGATGCGGCCGCGGATGAGTGTGCCGTCGGCGGTGGCGACCTGATATTCGACGAGGGTGCTGGCCCCGGGATCGGGGGCGAAGAAGTGATTTCCCTGGTTCATATTGAGGAGTTGCAGCCACCACCCGAAGAGGGGGTAGATCTGCTGAAAGACGCGGGGGCAAGGCTCGACGGTGGCGGGGGCGACCAACAGCCCGGCGAGGTGGAAGAGGAGGAGAGCGGAGACCAGGGACCGGGCCCAGCGGGGCCAGGGGGAGGCCGGCGGGGAGAGGCCCGCGGCGGGACTGTTCGAGGTGTGGGGCGGAGTGCTCACGACCGGCTGCCCCGGTGTACTGGCGGCAGCGAGATTGGGGGGAGCAGCGAGCGGGGGATGGGTCGCGGGCTGCTGGGCGGGGGACGCGGGCATGGGGGACGGATGAAGCGAGAGGGGGCCCGCCCCGGTGACGTGGAGAGGTGGGGGGGCCGACGAGGCGTTCTCAGCATCCGTGAGTGACGGGCGATCCTTCCCGAGAGTTTTTTGAGCCGCTGAAGAGAGTGGGGGGCGGGAATGTCTCAGCCGCCGGCTTCAGGCCAGTGGGCTTTCAGGCTGGTAGGCTTTCATTCCACCGGGCTTTCCGGCCCCTGGGCTTTCCGGACAGTAGGGCATGCACAAGACGATGCGAATGGTGGACTGGTCGGCGTGAAAACTGGTGACCGGGGGACGCGGGTGGGAGAACCGGGGAAGGGGCGCGGGATCGAGAGCCGGGGCTACAGAATGGCGGGGCACCCAGCCCGAATTCAACCCCGACCGGAGGAGCGTGAGCGCCGGTGGGCGAGGTGGGGCGGGATCGCGGCTGAATCCTGGAGACGCCAGAAACAAACAACCCCCGAGACTTCCACCAGCGGTGTGGCTGGGGAAGACGCGGGGGGATTTCGACCGTTGCGAAGAACGGTGAGTGGCTTAGCCGTGCGAGCCGTTCGACCCGGTGGAGCCGTTCGATCCACGGGAGCCGCGGCTGCCGCGGGAACCGCGTGAGCCATGGGAGCCACGGGAAGCGTGAGCACCCGAGCTGCCACCGGAAGCGCGGGCACCGCTCGAGCCAGCGCGACCGCGGGAGCCGTGCGAACCGCTCGAACCGTGGCGGGTGTGGGCCTCGGCGGAGGCGGTGGCGAGAACGAGAGCCAGGGTGGTCAGAACCGCGAGCATTTTTTTCACGTGACGACGCTCCTTAGAGATTCCCAGAGATCCTTTTTGTCGGAGACCAAGAGCCCAATGCTCTTGGGAACGGGAACGTGGGGCGAGTGTGTGAGCCCGCGAGCCCCCGTTGGAAGGTTCGGATTGTATCAGTCAAGCTGGTGAAAACAAGTAATCCGAATAGATTAAATAGATGGGGGGGACTGGAGCGGGTTTGCCGACTCACGACGAGGTTGACTGATTGGTGAAAGGGGATGTCCCGGGGGGTGGGGG
>CAIUHT010000244.1 GCA_903898975.1 uncultured Planctomycetaceae bacterium | reverse complement strand
GCGGATCAAGCGACTGCTTCAATGCCTCACGCAGCCGACGCTCTCCAGGACCGACCACGCCACCCGCCGGCCCGCCACTCCCTGCCTTGGCTGCATCGCCCGTGGCCGGGGCATCAGCGGCTTCCTTCGCCACGGGCAGCGCGATGCGGAGTGACGTGGCATCACCGTAGCGGTTCTGAAACAACTGTCGGGCGGTTGCCAACGTCAGAAACGCCTTGGGTGTCGCCCGATATTTCGTCCAATACTCGTCGTCCCGGGGAGTCACCTTCTGCATCGGGAACGGGGCTTCCCAGTCGTCGAAGCTTTTGACGTTCGTAATGCCCGGCACCTCGGGGACCAGGCCGCGGTCTCCCCCCGCTCCCTCCAGCCGCACAATGCCCACCACGCGAAACCGCCCCGTCACCTCGGGCAATTCCCCGTGCGAGCCAACCCGATGCCACGCCAACTCCACGCTCTCCCCCACCCCAACCCGCAGGTCTTCCGCCAACCAGTCGTTGATGACCACCTCGGGCAGGCTCGCCAAGAGATCGCCCGCAGGAGCCCCAGCGCCGGGAACTGTGACCAATGCCGCCTTACCAGCCCCCGCTGCAGCCGGGGCAGACTGCGGCGACCGCACCACTTCGGCGGGTGCCCCTCCCGCAACGTAGGTAAAACGCCCAAACGGCGTCTCGGTGTCGGGCTGCAACCACCTGGGGTCGAGCCCCGCCACTACCGAGTATCGGCTCAACCGCCCCGACCCCGCCTGGGGCTCGCCCCCCTCGCGGCGCGCCGCATCTCCCGCCTCGCCTCCTGCGACACCTGCGGGTTCAGCATGGGCCCCGACACCAGCGGATTTGTGTCCAGCAGCTTTGCGTGCAGCTGTCTTGTCCCCCGGAGGATTGTTCCCCGCAGCCTTGTCCCCCGCGGAACTCGGGCGAATGCTGTTGGCGATGTAGACCAGCACTTCCGACACTGCCCCCCCACCCAGCCGCTCCGCCGCCTCCCGCCCCGCCGCCGTCGTCTGCGTATCGAGAATCATCCGGTCGCTCTCCAGCGACAGGTATTGCGGGTCACGCACTGCAATCACCCGCAAGCGCAGGTCCTCCAGTCCCCAGGTCGAGCCCAACAGCTGGTTCAGTTCCTCACCAGCGGCGATCGCCTCAGGCCCCGCTCCCAACCCCGGCTCGGCCCCCGCCACCAGCAGGGTGTTGATGCGGGCGGGGCGTGAAGTCGGGTCCCGCCGACTCGGTTCCCGCCGGTCCAACCCCAACCGCTCCTGCAAGGCCGGGAGGGCGACAAACACATTCAGGGGAAGCTGCTGGTCGGGACGCAGTCCAAACCGCCCGGCACCACTCTCTTCGGGCAGCACCTCGCGAACGGTCACCGGCCACGTCGCCGCATTCCCCTCCCGCCGACCGAGCAGCGTGTCGCGGGGAATGTCACTGGGAACCTCAATGGTGAGAGTCAGTTCGGCCCCCACCCCCACCCCCAGTTGCCGGGCGAGGGGAGCGTTGATGATCACTTCCGAATTTCCCGGCTCGGGCCGAACCGGGTCCAGCAGTTGCCACCCCGCGCGCGTCAGACCGTGCAGCTGCACCCGCCCCGCCCGAGTCACTCCCGACCGAGCCACACCCGACTGCGTCACCGCCGCGGCCCGTTCCCCTGCTCCAGCAGTCGCCGCCGGTTCCGTGACCGCCGCAGGACTGGTCGCTGCTGATGAGCCGGTTGGATGTTCGACGGTACAGGTCAGTTCAATCGCCGGGGCGGCGGTGGCGAACCGGGCCGCGAACTGCGGCTGCCGCTCGAGTTCAGCCGCCAGCTCTTCACGGACAAACCGGGGACCTGTCAGCACCCAGTCGACCCGCCCCAGCCGGGCGAGCGTCAGGTCGCGCAG
>CAIUHT010000243.1 GCA_903898975.1 uncultured Planctomycetaceae bacterium | reverse complement strand
CAGGGTGATCTCCGTCGCATCCCAGCAGTGCAGGGCGGTGGCTTCAAAGTCCGCGACATGCAGATCAAGGCTGCTCCCAAAACTCAACTGATCGGCCTGGCCCGTGGACTGCGCCACCCGGCTCGGACTCCCAAACCCACTGATCCCCAACAGGCCATACAGCGATGATCGGCCCAGGGTGAGGGGCGTGGTGATCGCCGTGCTCCCCGTGGGGTCCCCGCCAGGCAGCGACAGGGATCTCGCGTCTTGCGTAAACTGAAAATAGCTCGCCCGCAGTCCCAGGGTCTCCCCCTGTAACCCCACCCACACCTTGGGAGCAGCCTTGAAGGCCCAGTCGAAGCTGGTGCTGGTCACTCGGGTGTCGGGTGAGCCGATGCCTTCCAGGGAGGTGTAGGCAGGGTTGCTCTCAAACAGCGGCTGCAGAACGTACAGGGAAACCCCGCCCGTAAACACGAGTCGGGACTCCTGTGAGGAATCTTCGAGCGGGGTTTCACACGCTGCGGTTTCGCCCGGCAATTCCGACACAGCCACAGGTTGAGGCAGTGTCTCAGTCACCAGTTCTTCAGCGACGGCATTTGCCAATCCCCCCAACGGCGACGTAAGCACGAGGCTCGCCGACGCCACCAGTGCCCGTACGAAGTGAGTCCATGACATGCGTGGTGTGGGCATGAGACACTCGCCTGAAGGATTTGAGGGGGGACAGCTCGGGCACGACCACGGCGCCGATCGACCGTCACAATCGTTACCAGCAGTCATCGTCGGACCTGGGTGAAAGAATCGACAGATTTCCCAGGAAAACCCTCAAGCCCCAGGGGGCGACGTCCCCAAGGCAGGCGCGGTCTCCCAAGTTGCCTGGATTGCCAAATCGCGAAGGTCGAAAGCAGGCTTGCACGGGCCTCAGCTGGACTGGCTCATCACGCCTGCGCACGGGCCCCGCCAATGAATCCAAGTGCAGCGCCATGCCGCAGTTCCGCGAGGATCCCGCCACCATGCCAAGCGACACACAGCAACGGACGCAGAACCTGCGGCCTTTCCGTGCTACCAGCACCACTCGACCAGCGGACATGGGGCCGAAGAGAAGCCCAAAGTCGCGGGCCTGAAGACTCTGCCGGAAGGATTCCCGGCAGCCCAGATCGACAGAGGTCGCATTGCCTGATGGCAATATCTCTCCAACTCGCCGGCCTTGGATCGACGCAATTGATTGGCAGATGAAAAACAGGCGCCCCGAGGCGCGACCTGAAAAACCGGGATCGAATCGGAAGAGTCAGCGTCGGGATCAGAACGGCCGCCGCTGACAGCTGCCGCCTGTCGAACTGCCTGACCAGTGCCCTGAGAAAACGACTGCCTGGTGCCACGGAATCCTGGCTGGCTGATTGCTGTAACGTCCTTCCCGCAGTCAACAGTCGAGCGGAATCGGCGGGCCGGATTGACGGCAACTTGTGTCGGACAAGGGTGACAGACTGGTTTGTCGTGCCTTGAGCCAACGCCCCGCCCTCGAAGTCACCGATCTCGGGGCATGGAGGAACAGATCAGCGCCAGGAGGCCCGCCTTGATGACAGCCGGCAGTCGGTCCCACACGGCCACCACTCGGGCCAGATCGGGCTGAAAAACAGGCTCCAAAACGGCACCCGGTGAGGTCGGCACCACTGTGGGCACCTCGGCGGTTTGAGTTTGACGTAACTTCCGACGGTGAATGGGGGTTTGCGAAAACGGGGCGTCGGCCTACGGAGCCGAAGGTTTCAGGTTCGAATCCTGTCGGGGTTATTTTCAGTTCGCCGTCAGTCGGCGTTTTCAACTCGGTATTCGCCCCTCGCAGGGCCAGCCCGCGACACCTCAGCGCGACGCGCTGCGCCACAGGGTCGACACCTGACGGTGAAACTGCGTTCAGCCAGCCCAGCCTGATGAATGCGCGCCGAGTGGCATCAGCCACTAGTTCGCAGCGTGGCCAGCACACCCGCGGGTCAAATTCAATGCGGGTCGGCGAAAGCTGGGCGCGGCAGGATGACTCGGTCTGGAACTACTATTAGACCGGCATCGACTACAAACGCTCCTATCACTCTCTGCCCACCCAGTACGCGACCACGTACAGCGACCACGACGTGATCCAGTACCCCCCCAACCGCAGCACTATGACTACGACAACCCCCATCGCCAGGTCTTCTGGGGGCGCAGCTCGTCCGATCCCCAGGCGAACCCGGGCTACTCGCTGCTGGCAGCCAAGGACCGCAAGGGACGCATCGAGGAGATTCCCGAGTCCGCCTTCGGCCCCCTGGATGAACTCCCCGCGATTCCCGAGTCGAAGGACGGGGCTCGCCTCGAACCCCCCGACGCCGGCCACGAAGCCACTCTCGAGCTTCAGGCCACTCCAGCCGCCGCTCCCCGGAGCTGAACTTCGGAGCTGAACTTCGGAGCTGAACTTCGGAGCTGAACTTCGGAGCTGAACTTCGGAGCTGAACCTCGGAGCT
>CAIUHT010000242.1 GCA_903898975.1 uncultured Planctomycetaceae bacterium | reverse complement strand
CCCCCCTCAAAATGGGTGTGCCCATTCCCAATGGAAAGTTGGGGATGTGGCTGTTTCTGGGGACCGAAATCATGTTCTTCACGGCCTTCATCGGGTCGTACATCGTGCTGCGGCTGGGATCACCCGGCTGGCCCACCGACCCGGCGGTGACGCACATCAACGTGAAACTGGGGGCGATCAACACGTTTGTGCTGATCTGCTCGAGCGTGTCCGTGGTGCTGGCTCACGAAGCGATGGGCCTGAGGAACTACGCCCGGGCGACGCGGTTCCTGGGTTTGACCCTCCTGCTGGCCTTTGTGTTCCTCGGCATCAAGAGCATTGAGTACGCTGGCAAGATTCAGCACGACATCCTCCCCAGTCACGTCGCCGAGTCGCAGCAGGCGGCCCGCGACAAGCTCTACCGCGAACTGTCGGCGGCGACTGGCCTGGAGAAGCTCAAGCAGGAGGAGAGCCGACTGGGCAATGCCCTTGCCAAGCAGTCGGGGAATGAGTCGCTCACCAAGCAGCTGGCGGGAGTTCAGACCCAGATTACCAAGGCGGGGCAGCTGATCTCGCTGCTGCAGCCTCTGCAGACCGACCTCAAGTCGGGCCAGATCTCCCTGCTCGACGCTCGAGGCCGGCTGGCGGCCCTCAAGGATTTCGTCGCGGGGACCGACGGCAAGACCGTGCTCGAAACGCATGACCCGCAGGAGCTGGCGTCGATCGATGAGTTTCGGGCGAAAGAGAAGGCCCGGCTGGAATCGACCGCGGATGCCGAGGCGCGCAAGGGGCTGACTGGCTTTGCGGGGGCGCTCAATAAGGTGCACGATCCGCACGTGATTGTGTATGGCAACACCTTCGCGTCGATCTACTTCCTGATGACCGGGTTCCACGCCATCCACGTGCTGGTGGGAATGCTGATGTTTGGCATGCTGCTGTGGCGGGGTGTGACCAACACGCTCGGCCCCAAGCAGGAGCTGTTCGTCGAAAACGCGGGGCTGTACTGGCACTTCGTTGACCTGGTCTGGATCTTCCTGTTCCCGCTGCTGTACATCATCTAGCTCTCAGGCATCATGACTCATTCCGTTCCTGACGCGCACGCAGCCGGTCACGCTCACGCCTCGCCCGCGGGACATGGCGATGCCCACGCCGCCGGTCACGCCCACCCGAACTACCTGCTCATCTTCGGCATCCTGATTCTGCTGACCGTGGCGTCAGTGATCGCCGACATGGTGGGTGGCTCGATTGGCAAGGTACTGGTGGGGCTGATTGTGCTGGTGATTGCCAGCCTGAAGGCGATGTACGTGCTGCTGTATTTCATGCACCTCAAGTTTGAGGGGGCGTGGAAGTACGTGCTGCTAGCGCCAACCATCGTGCTGGCCCTGGCGATTCCCGCCGCGCTGGCCCCCGACATCGCCTTCAAGTACTACGACCCGCAGGCCCCCCAGGCCAAGGCGTTGCGTGAGCAGGAGGCCGAAGAGGTCAAGCTGGGCCACCCCGCGGGTGGGGCCCACGCTGAACCGGCACCGGCGGCCGCCCATCCCTGATTCGCCCCCCTGCGGGAGCGGAAGCCGCCACCCGGGCCGGTGAGACAGCGCGGGGCAACTCCAATCGGCCAGACTCGGTGCTGGGTGCGCTCATGACCGTCTCACTGGAGCGTTCCGCACTGGCGAAGGCACACGTTGCCGCGATCGAGATCGACCAGGTCTCGTTTCGCTACGGCACCAAGCTGGCACTCGATCAGCTCTCGCTGGTGGTCCCCCAGGGGAGCCTGTTCGGACTGCTCGGCCCCAACGGCGGGGGGAAAACCACTCTCTTCCGCCTGCTCACCACCCTGGCTCCCTTGCAATCGGGACGGATCACGGTTGGCGGGCTTGATCTCGCCACTGCCCCCGATCGGGTGCGACGTGCGATTGGAGTCACCTTCCAGGCTCCCAGTCTCGACCGTCGCCTGACAGTGCTCGAGAACCTCTCGTGTCACGGCCGGCTCTATGGGCTGACCGGGGCCGCGCTGCACGGGCGGATCGACCAGTTGCTGGGTCAACTGGGGCTGGATGACCGTCGCCACGATCGCGTCGACAGCCTCTCGGGAGGCTTGGCCCGGAGGGTGGAGATTGCGAAGGGCCTGCTGCACGCCCCCCGGCTGCTGCTGCTCGACGAGCCAAGCACCGGGCTCGATCCCGGTGCGCGAATTGACCTGTGGCGGTACCTGAGATCTCTGCAATCGGATGGCGGAGTGACCGTGCTGCTGACCACTCACCTCATGGAAGAAGCCGAGAAGTGTGATGCGCTGGCCCTGCTTGATCAGGGGCGCGTGGTCGCCCAAGGGAGTCCGGCGGAATTGCGGGCGGAGTTGGGGGGCGACTGCCTGACGCTGCGATCGGCAAATCCCGCCGAGCTGGCGGCGACCCTGACCCGCGATTTTGGCCTCTCCTCGCGCGTCCTGGGGCCCGACGTGCGGATCGAAAATCAAGCCGATCCCCACCTGCTGGGACGTCTGCTGGAGCGACTGGGGGGCCAGATTGAGTCGGCGGTCTGGGCCCGCCCCACGCTGGAAGATGTGTTTGTCGCGCGGACAGGACACCGGTTTTGGAGCGAGGCGTGATGTCGCCAGTCATCCAGGACGAGGGGTCGCGGCAGACGGCGACACCGTGGATTAGTGGAACGGCGGTCGCCGCGCTGGCAGGACGCGAGCTGGTGCGGTTCTTCCGCCAGCGGTCACGCGTGGTGGGGGCACTCGCCCAGCCGGTGCTGTTCTGGCTGCTGTTCGGAGCCGGCCTGCAGGGGAGTTTCACCCCTCCCGCGTGGCTCCCCGAGGGAACCAGCTATCAGCAGTTTTTCTTCCCCGGCGTCGCATTGATGATTGTGCTGTTCACCGCGATTTT
>CAIUHT010000241.1 GCA_903898975.1 uncultured Planctomycetaceae bacterium | reverse complement strand
GACAGCTCAGCCGGCCCAGCCAAAGTTCGAGACCCATGTGGAACCCCCCGTGGGGGTGGCTCGATTGCCGCTGGGGGTCGACTCGCAAGGACTCGCTTCACGAGCCTCAGTCAGCCCGGGCTATCGAGCCAGTGACGATGCTCCCGCACTGGCTCGACGGGAGTACGGACTGCGTGGCAGCCCAAGCAGCGGGCCTTTGGATGGTGCAGAGGAAGAGGAAGATCTGGACGTGGTTGAGCCAGAGTTGCCGACTGGCGATGAACAGTTGCCCAAACCCGCCGAAGATCCAGACCAGCCAGCGTCGATCCCGACTGCAGACCCGCGGTCGCCATTGGCCGGTCGGCGTCAGCCCCCAAGGCCGGGGTTCGGGGCCTCACACTCGGCCGACGCGTCTGGGTCGGTGACCACGGAATTCGTTTCCGCGCCCCCATCGGAGCGTCAGCGAACCACAAGTGGAACCCGCCATGATCCGCAACATCCTGTTCCCCCAGCACCGATCCATCCGGCACCGGTCACACCTTCACCGGCGGCGGAAGTGGCGGCAGGAACAGGGTCAACTCGCAGCCTCGGGCGTCTGTTCAGTGCCTTGCGTGGGCGGATGAATTCGCCCGGTCGTTGAGGCGCTGTGGGCAGACAGCCATCGAGCCGACCGCCTAACCTGGCAGGTGGCTGGTTCCCAGTGCGATGGGGGTGGCTGAACGATCGAGTGACTGACTGTGGAGAGGGCCAGTCGAGCAGGCGACGAAGCGACGGCAGTTTCCTCGATGTTCGCATCAACCAGGGTGCCGATTGGCCGGGCAGGGCTGGACCGCCGCCTCGGTGGCAGTTGGCCGGGGCGTCCAATCGGACAAAAGTCGCAGACCGGGCCGGTGCTGTTCTGCGATCCGATCCACAGGGGAGAAGTGCCAGAGGACAGGGAACCCGGGCTTGCCGAATCAGCGATCTGCCTTGCGTCCGTGTGTGCGCCGCTTTCCGAGCGTGATTCCGCGGGGTGCGGGTAAGCCCGGTGTCGGCGGCGGTGACACTTCGGCAATGGGCCGTGCGGGTGAGGTCTGCGGTGATTTTCAGGCGGGGAGCGACAACGAATGGCGATCGAACTGCAGAGTCTTGAGGTCGTCGCTTCGGCCCCCGGCCCCCGCGTGCTGCTGACCGGGGGAGTTCATGGCGACGAATGGGAGCCGATGGCGGCATTGCGGCGCCTGCACGGGGTTTTGTCTGGGCGATTGGCTCGTGGTCGGGTCCGGCTGATTCCCTGCGTCAACGAAGCTGCCTTCGCGCTGGGGGCCCGAACGGCCCACGACGGACTCGATCTGGCCCGAACCTGCCCGGGGAATCTGACCGGGTCGGTCACCGAGCAGACCGCCTGGGCGCTCTCGCAGCAGATCGCCGACTGCGATTATTACTGTGACCTCCACACGGGCGGGACCCGCCTGCAAGTCTGGCCACTGGCCGGCTACATGCTGCACCCTGAACCCCGGGTGCTGGAAGCTCAGCGGCGCATGGCGCGGGTGTTTGGCCTGCCACTGGTGTGGGGGACCGACCATCGCCTCAATGGTCGCTCGCTGTCGGTCGCCCGCGACCAGCAGATTCCGGCAATCTATTGTGAGTACCTGGGCGGGGGGGGACTGTCCGAGGCGGGAGTCCAGGCCTATCTCCGGGGGTGCCTCAACCTGCTTGCCGACCTGGGGATGGTCGATCAGCCCGTTGTGGAGCCACCCGCAGAGCAGCGGGTGGTCGAAGATCCCCGTCCCTCGGCGGGCCACATGCAGATCAATCACCCCACGCCCATGGCCGGCTTCTTCGAGCCGCGCGTGCGATTGGGGGAGTGGGTGTCCCGGAATGCCGTACTGGGCGAGGTGTGCGACATCACGGGTCGTCGGACCGAGACGGTGTGTGCGCGGTATGCCGGGCAGGTCATCGTGCTGCATACGTACGCCCGCATTGAAGCCGATACCAGTGTTGCCGTGGTGCTGGAGGAGAAGGCGGCGGAAGCGGCACAATAACTCGCACGTGTGACGCCAGCCTGCGTGCGAGGCTGATAGACAGGAAGCAGACTGGCCAAGCAAGAGACTGGATGAGGAACGGTCGGGATGAGGAACGGTTGGGGGGCAGACCGGCTCGACCCGGGCGGCGGAGAGCGACTGGCGCTCGGTTGCTCGGTCAGGCGAGGACGCCCTGGACCACCGTTCCCTCGACATCGGTCAGGCGAAAGTCGCGACCGGCGTGGCGGTAAGTGAGCCGTTCGTGGTCCAGCCCCAACAGGTGCAGCATGGTCGCATGCAGATCGTGGATGTGGACCTTGTCTTCGACCGCGTAGTAGCCGTATTCATCGGTGTTGCCATATCGGTGTCCGGGCTTGGCCCCCCCACCGGCGAGCCACATGGTGAAGCCTTCCTGGTTGTGGTCGCGTCCGTCGGCGGTCTCGGCGGTTGGCGTCCGGCCAAACTCTCCCCCCCACCAGACCAGCGTGTCTTCGAGCAGACCCCGCTGTTTCAGGTCGGTCAGCAGACCAGCGATGGGGCGATCGACCTCGCGGGCATTCTTCTCGTGACCATTTTTCAGGTCAGAGTGTTGATCCCATTGCACGAGATGATCGTTATGAGTGACCTGGATGAAGCGTACCCCGGCCTCGGCGAATCGTCGTGCGACCAGGCACATTCGCCCGAAGTTCGCGGTCACGGGGTCATCCAGTCCGTACAGGGCGTGGGTCGCCCGCGATTCTCCCGACAGATCTTCAACCTGAGGGATCGACGATTGCATACGAAACGCCAGCTCGAACGAGTTGATTCGGGCTTCGAGTGCCGCCTCGGAGGGCGCCCGCTCCCGCGACGCGGCGTCCTGGCGCATCAGTTGCTCGAGCTGCAGCCGTTGGATGTCGCGTGGCAAGCGGGAGTTCGCGATGTACCGCACGCGGGCCTTGTCGGATGGAATGCTCGCGTTCCCGAGCGAGGTCCCCTGGTACTCGGCGGGCAGGAACGCCGAACTCCAATTGTTGATGCCCCCGAAGGCGAGCGTGGGGCAGATGGTGACAAATCCGGGGAGGTCGGCGTTCTCGCTTCCGAGACCGTAGGTGACCCAGGACCCGATACTGGGCCGGACGAAGTTGTCGGTGCCGGTGTGGACCTTCATCACGGCACCGCCATGGGCGGGATTGGTGCCATGAATCGAATGGATCATGCACAGGTCATCGACGCAGCGGGCGACGTTCGGGAACAGATCGGAGGCCCACAAGCCACTCTCGCCATGCTGGCGAAACTTCCACGGAGACTTCAGCAGGTTTCCCGTCGAATTGAACTGCACCCTGGGCTTGGGGAAGGGGAACGGTTTGCCGTGGTCCCGGACCAGGAGCGGCTTGGGGTCGAACGTATCGACCTGCGAGGGCCCGCCACTCATGAACAGGAAAATGATTCGCTTGGCCTTCGCCGGAAAGTGACCCCCACGGGGGGCCAGCGGACCGAGCACCGGCGGTGCGGCCGAGGCGGAATCGGAGCACAGCGCCGACATTGCCAAGCCACCAAAGCCGACAGCCACCTGTTGCAGCCAGGAACGGCGAGTGTGCGGGAAGAACATGAACGACCAGATCCACAGAGAGCCGAAGACCGAACTTTCAGGATTAGTGTAGCCTGCTGGCCGACCCGGCGTCAGCCGACCTGTGGCCCCCGACTCGTGGTGCGAGTGGTGGCGCGGACCTGG
>CAIUHT010000240.1 GCA_903898975.1 uncultured Planctomycetaceae bacterium | reverse complement strand
GCAACAGTGGGGAGTCGCGAATTGGACTGGTGTGGCAGGCGGGAATTGCCGGGAGCGCCCGTGTGCGGCTGCTCGGTTTTGCACCGGTCGCCGGGTTGGCCGGGGGCCCTGTCGAGCAGCCTGCGGCAGTTCCGTTTCCCGCGTGCGTGACCGGACAGTTCAGCACACCCCGGCAGCGTCTGGCCTACACCGTCCCGCTGAAAAAGGGGGAGCCGATCCTGCTTAGTTGCGAGTCGCGGAGCCTGAACCTGCTGGTCGACCCGCTGGTGAAACTGATCGACCCAACCGGCGCCACCGTGATGGAACTCGACGACAGTGGTTCGCAGCACGATCTGTCGTTCGCCCATACTCCGGCTCATGACGGCGATTACAAGGTGATTGTGCGCGACCGGTACGATCAGGCGGGCCCCGGCTGTGCCTTCCGCCTGACGGTTCGCCCCGAGCGTCCCGATCTCGAACTGACCCTCGCGACCGACGTCATCGCCCTGGAGTTGGGCAAGCCGCTGGAACTGCCCGTGAAACTCGCCCGGCGAGGTGGCCCCGGCGCCGCGATTGCGGGTGTCTCCGTGAGCGTGATGGGGTTGCCAGCGCATGTGACCTGTGCCGCCGTGGTGTCGGAACCGACCGGGCCGACAGCGGGCGAGGTGAAACTCTCGCTCACGTCCGAAGGGGGAGCCTTCCAGGGGCCAATCCGCGTGGTGGGGACCGCGGTCGAGCCCGCCGGGGTGGTGCGAACCGCCCGGACCCCGGCCAAACTGGGAGCCACCGGCGAAGTCGTGTGGCTGACCGTGCCTGAAAAGAAGTGAGCGGGCCGCGGACCCCGAGGGAATCGGTCCGGATGTGATCCAGCGCGACATCAGGCCTCACTCCATGCCGTGACGAGCCCCCGCCGGGAGGCTTTGCGGCGAAGGCCGCAACGCGGGGAGCGTGGAGGCAGGAATCTGGCTTAAGGCCTGCGCTGTCGCGCCCCGTGAAGCCCGACCCGGGCGCGGCCAGAACCGGTCGGCCCGAGGCTGTTTTCTCGCGTGAGCGGGGCCGGTTGTCGGGGTGAAGAGGGGGGCCTACAATGCCGCACTTGGTACGGTGGCCTCGCTGCCGGGCAGTTGGCCGATTGGCTCGTTTTGCCCGACAGATGCGGGGTTGGTGCCATGGGCGATCCCACGGTTTGATTCTTCAGTTCGCGGTGTTCGAGGAGCGACAGCATGAGTGTTCAGGTCGGCAAGCAGGCCCCCCATTTCGAAGTTCAGGCGTATGACCGCACCAAGGACGGAACTGACGGGCAGTTCACCACCTGCAAGCTGTCCGACCTGGGTGGCAAGTGGGTCTGCCTGTACTTCTATCCGCTCGACTTTACCTTTGTCTGCCCGACGGAAATCGTCGCCTTCAACAAGGCGGTGGGCGAGTTCTCCGACCGCAACTGCACGCTGCTGACTGCCAGCACCGACAGCGTGTTTTCTCACAAGGGGTGGTGCGACAGCCACGCCGACCTCAAGGGGCTCAAGCACCTGATGCTGTCGGACATGGACCGCAAGCTCTCGGCCGACTATGGCGTGCTGAACGAAGAGAAGAGCATCGCCTACCGCGGGATCTTCCTGATTGACCCCGCGGGGGTGGTGCGGTACTCCGCCGTGCATGACCTGGCGGTGGGCCGCAGTGTGGCCGAAGTGCTCCGCGTTCTCGACGCGCTGCAGACCGACAAGCTCTGCCCCTGCAACTGGAAGCCGGGCGACAAGACCCTGAACTAGGTTCGGTCCCCGCGGAGGCCTGACCTCCCAGGGGGTCGCGCAAGCATCACAGCCCGGGAGGTCTTGGCGATCTCCCGGGCTGTCTGTTCCCCGGCCGGTTGCGTTGATTTGAGTTTTCAGCACAGCCCCGGGTCGGTGGCGTCGGCGGACGAATCACTCGCGCGGATCGCGCTTCGCGCCGCACGATCTGTCTCTGCTCAAGCACCTTGGCGGTTTGAGGCCTGGCAGGTCGCAGTCTCAGTCGTCCCAGGCCGCCCCGCTCTGCCCGATGATTGGTTCGCCCGACTTCGCTTCGGCGGCCCTCCACGGAGGGCAAGCGGGCGTTTCGCTGAGACCGCTCGTTCCAACGGGCCGATCCGGCCTGCTCTTGCCGCGTCCCCCAGTCTGTTCTTCCCGCACTAAGACCTGTCTCCCCAAGATTCTGTCATGAGCCGCATTTCGCCGATCCCCGAGTCGGCCGCCGTCGACAAGGTGGCCCAAACCTACGAGCGTCTGCGGGAAATGCTGGATGGCCAGCCCATCCCCGCCCCGTTCCTGGTCTACGCGCAGGTGCCCGCGTTCCTGCAAGACTTCTACATGAACTACAAGAAGTTCGTGCACACTGACGGGCAACTTGACGCCCCAACCAAGAGCCTGATTGGGCTGGCTGTTGCGGCGACCCTGAAGTGCGGTCCCTGGATCGATCTGCTTTCGGCCCGGGGGGTTCAGCTCGGACTCGCCGAGCGGCAGGTGCTCGACACGCTGGGGGTGGCCGCCTCGTGCCAGATGTACAACGTCTTCTTCAAGTTCCGCGAACTTTCGGGGAGCGACCTGTTCTCGGGGATGTCGGTCGGACTGCGAGCCCACACCTTCGCCGGGACGTCGCTCGACGCCAAGCTGGTGGAACTGATCAACATTGCGGTCAGCGACCTCAATGGCTGCAAGCCGTGCACGGCGGGGCACGTCGACAAGGCCCGCGCCCTGGGTCTCTCGGACGACGCCCTGCTCGAGTGCGTGCAGTGTGCCGCGACCATCGCCGCCGGATGCCACTTCCTGAACGCCGCCAACGCCACCTGACCCACCGGCCCCGGCTCAAGCCTGGCCCCCCGGGCGACTGGGCGGGAAACGTCAGTTTGACCCCGTGGGTCGTCGTCGGCTAAAAACAAGGCCTGCAGGCGGTTCCCTCCGGGAGAGGGATCTGGCCCGGTCTCACTTGAGGATTGCTTTCCATGTCGACAGCCACGGTCGTTCGCTACGAAGATCTCCAGCCAGGCCAGCGGGTGCGGATCACCCAGCGGGTCAAGGTGGGCTTCAAGATCTGGCAGACGGAAGTGCTGGGAGTGGTCGAGCGGACGGAACGGCGCCGCAATGGACTGCACGTGAAGCGGAACTTCGACGACCGCGCCTGGACCGACCTCATCCTGCTGCGAAAAGAGGGCAAGGTCGCTGAAGAGACTACCGTCGCCCTCGACGAATACACCCGCATCGAACTCTTGAGCTAGCCCAGCGGCCCAGCTGGGCGTGCGTTGACAGGTACCACCTGGCTGAGGTGTCAGCGCTGGCGAATGGGGTGGTTTTTGCGCGGCTCAATTGGCCGGCTGACTTCTGTTGCGGCTGCCGCTCTGCCTTGATTGGTGACAGCCAGAGTATGCTGTGGCAGCTTGGCGATGGTCCGATGGCCGCATGGGCCAGTCGCACTTCAAGGTGGCTGGCCTGAAGCGTCGTGGGCTCAGACCATCCGGGCAGTGGTTTCTAGACAGCCGCCATGCGGAAGGTCGGCCACTTTCCCGATCAGCCCGCTCCACACCGGGCACGTTACCAGGGGGTTTCCATCATATTCACAATGTCGCGAGCCATGCGGTCGATCACTTCCCGCTCGGCGGTCGCCAACGATTGCCCCACTTCCGGGGCGTACTCAGCCTGAGCCATCAGGGCCTTGGGCAGCTTTCCCAGGTCGAACGACTGTTCGCGCAGCACGTCTCCCGACCGCCGGTCGACCCATTCCGCCGCCACCCGCAGCGAGATCTGCAGTTCGCGGGCGTCGCTGTTTTCGGTCTGGCCCAGCAGGCCCTTCTGCAGGTCGGTCAACCGCAGCACCAGGGCGGTGTCGGCTTCTCCCTCGCGGGCCAGCCGAAAATGCGTCCGCTGCTGAATCTGTTTCTGCACCGCCTCGGTCAGCTGCATCTCGAGAAATCGCCGGGGCGAATCGCTCTTCGGAATCGAAACAGCGACCGTGCGAACCTCCTGGCTGAACGGGGCCCCGACGTTGTACCCGCAGCCCGCCCCCCAGAGGCTGCACAGCCACAGCACGACCAGTGGAATTCCGCCGCGCACCGCTCGCCAGCCCGTGGCGGCGCCGCGCGTTTCGCCTCGCGTTGTTTCGGATCGGCCCATTTCCCGCCCGCAGCGGGCAGGCCGGGGATCCGGGCAACCCGGGCGTGACACG
>CAIUHT010000239.1 GCA_903898975.1 uncultured Planctomycetaceae bacterium | reverse complement strand
GGCACCTTCGTAGGTGATGTCGCCACCAGTGAGAGAAGCGTGTCGGGCGATGAGGGGCACCTGCCCGGCATGCGGGACGACCAGCTTGGGCTCGTTGCCCGGGATGGTCTTGGCGGGGGCCTGCTGAGCCGAGAGGAAGGCCAGCAGGTCGGCGGTCGCCTGCGGGTCGAGGTCCTTTTCGAGTCCCTCGGGCATAAGGCTCTGGCCGGAACTGCGGAGTTCTTCAAGATCGGCGCGGAGCAGCGTGGTGGCCCGTCCCTCGGCGGCCAGCAGCGAGACGCTGGCCTCGGTCTCACTGACCAGCAGACCGCTGTGCTGGACCCCCGCGCGGGTGAGCGCGGTGTAGGCGAGATAGCGGGAGTCGGTGTTGCGGTTGGGGTCGAAGATCTCGGGCAACAGCGCGGCGGCCGGCTTGTTCGCCACGGCGGCGAGGTCGGGGCCGACAGCGTGCCCCACACCCGCCAGGGCATGACACCCCGCACACGTTTTGACGAAGTGCGCCTGCCCGGCCTTCGCGTCCCCCTTCAGGCTGGCCAGCGCGGCGGTGTAGCGGGTGACGAGGGCGGCCCGGTCGGTTTGACGTGGTTGATCGAACAGTGCGGCGGCCCGCTGCGCGACCTGCCGATCGGACGCCTGCAACAGCGTCTGCCGATGCACGCGGTCGCATTCCCCAGGAGGGATGGTTCCCTCGGCGAGCGCGTCGAGCAGCAGCGGGTGCCACGCGGGACGACTGGCGAGGGCGGCGAGGACGCGGGGCTTGAGCGCCGGACCGTACTGCGGCCAGGCGTCGATGAGCGCCTGGGCAGCGGCGGGAGTCGCCTGGCGAACCAGCGCTTCGACAGCGGTGGGATGCAACGCCGCGGCGGCCGGCTGGGACAGCAATTGGGCAATGAGCGCACGCTCGGCGGTCGCCTGCGCCGGCAGGCGGCCCAGCAGTTGCAACTCGGCGATTCGCACCGCCAGTGGGAGCTGGTTGTCGGCACCGCGCGACACCGCCTGCGTCAGTCGGGTGGCGAGCAGCGACTGCGGCTCTGCGGCCTGCAGGGCCTGGGCGAGTGCGGGATCACGGCGGGACGCTTCCAACAGGGCCACCAGCAGCGCGGGCTGCGACGCCGAGCGGGCGGGAAGATCTTCCCGGGCCAGTTCCCGCAGCAGGGGGAGCGCCTGCGCGGCGCCTCCCCAGGCGAGGGCGGTCTGCACGACTGGACCCAGTACCTCGGTGGAGGTCCCTGCGGCCGACGCGGGGTCGGTGGGATGCAGCAGAGCGTGCAGCACGGCGGGGGTGAGCCGGGGGGTAAGGCTGGCGAGCACGGCACCGCGCTGCCAGGCATCGGCGTCGGGCTGAGTGGCCAGGGAGGCGAGCGCCTGGGCGGCGCGTTCCGTCGGGCAGTGGGCCAGCGTGTCGATGACCTGCAGGCGGACCTGCGGATCGGCGTCGGTGGCGAGGTCGCACACCGCGTCGGCGAGCTGGGTGTCGCGAAGAGTCCACGCGGCCGCAAGGCGCACGGCGTGACGACGTACGGCGGGCTCTGGGTCGGCGAATCGGGGCCGCAGCACGGCGGGGGGGGCTTCCCCCCAGACGCCCATCAGGCAGAGAGCGTGCAACCGGGCGTAGGGGTTGGTCGCCGACTGGGCCAGTTCACCCAGCTGCGGGAGCACTTCGCGGGCATTGCGCCACTGCAGCAGCAGGGTGGCGGTGTCGCGCTGCCAGCCATTGGGGCTGTCGAGGGCGGCGACCAGTTCTGCCGAGGAGAGCTGCGCGAGCCGGGGCCACGGGCGGGCCGCACCCGCCTCGGGCAGAATGCGGTAGAGGCGGCCCATATCGTGCCCGGCACGCGTGTCGAGTTGGGCGACGTCGGCGGCGGGAATCCAGCGGGGATGCTCGATGACAAAGCGGTGCATGTCGACAATCCAGAGCGACCCGTCGGGTGCCGTGCGGGCCTGCACCGGGCGGAACCACGTGTCGAGCGAGGCGACGAACTCCGCGGTCTGGTCGGGCTGGTCGGGGTTGGGGAGCCGGGCGGCGAACTGCGAACCCGCGGGCTCGAGCGCCATCCGGTGGACCAGCAGGTTGACCGGTTCGCAGATGAACGCGTTGCCGCGAAACCCGGGACCAAGCAGGTCATCGCGATAGATGCCCAGGCCGCACGCCGCAGTGGCGCGGCCAGAGGGGCCCGAGAGCTGGAACAGCTGGACCTCGCGGGCGGGGCGGAGGGTGAAGGGGTCGGGGCCGGTGGTGGCGATGCCTGAATCGGGCGGAGGCAGCACGTGCGGGTTGCGGGCGCGAACGTCGGCCGGGAGCGGATAGTGGCGAATGAGCGTGCTGTTGTCGCAGCCGAACCAGTCGCCCGCGTCATTCCGGGGGCGACCCTGCTGGGTGCGTCCGACGGCGGGCTCGATCGCCCCCGAATCGGGGTGAATGCGGAAGTCGCGGTCACCCAGTTCCAACCGCTGTCCCGTGTGACTGGTGATGGTCCCGCCAAAGAGACCGCATGACCCGTAGAGCCAGCCATCGAGCCCCGGCTCGAGACTGTTCACCCGGGCCTGGTAGTTGTGGGTGCCAAAACCGGTGTAGAGGACGGTGACCGAGTCGGCCCGCCCATCGCGGTTGGTGTCGACAGCGTAGAGGATGTCGGGCGCGGCGCAGACCAGCACCCCGTCGCGCCAACTGGTGACCCCGGTGGGAAACGGGATGCCATCGAGAAAGATGTGCGACTGATCGAACCGCCCGTCATCGCGTGACGAGACCAGCTTGCGGACCCGCCCGCCGGGCTGGTACTGCCCGTCGAGCCCCTGGGGATAGTCGTACATTTCCGCGACCCACACGCTGCCATCGGGGGCGAAGTCGACCGCCACGGGGGACGTGACCAGCGGTTCGGCGGCGACCAGTTCGGCCTTCAGCCCGGGGGCGGTGCGGAGCGCGGCGAGCGACTGGCTGGGCGAGAGGGGGACACTGCCACGGGTCCGGCGGGCATCGACGCGGGGGGCGAACGGTTCGCGAAGAGGCTCGACAGCGGCGGCGACCAGTGGGTCTTCCAGACCGGGGGCGAAGCGTGTGGGGCGATCGAAGTAGACCATCGCGTCGCCCCCCTCGTAGCCCCCTTCCTTCCAGACGCGGTCACTGGGGATGTAGCACGGCACACCATTGCTGTAACCGTTGGTCCACAGGCGGGTGCCATCGAGTTCCCGCTTGAGCCGGAGGGAGTAATCGACCACCACCTCGCCCGGCAAAAAGAGCATGGCGAGCGATTTGCCGAAGGCGAAACTGCGGACCGGATACGGGAGTTCGGTGGGCAGGCGTTCCTGGCGGGCGAGTTTTTCGAGTTGAACGCGGGCGTGATAACCGACGGCGTCCTGGCGGACCGCGCGTTCCTCCCACTGTTGCCGGCTGGGAAGCGGGTCATAAGGAAGGGAGATCTGGCGGGCATTCACAACGAGGGGGGGCAAGACGGGCTGCAGCGGTCCCTGCGTCAGGCGGAGGGCCGACTGGGCGATTTCGAGCCCCTGAGCACTGGCGACATCGGCCTTGTCTCCCGTGACGCCCGAGGCGGGGTTCGAGTCGGCGCCACAGCCGACCGAGACCAGCGCGGTCGCCCCGGGAAAGAGCCGTTCGAGATGCTCGCGGGCATAGCCGGGCCAATCGCCCGAGACGCGGTTGTCGGAGAGGGTGACGGCGTGGCAGGCGTAAGAGACGTACACGCCGCGGATGGCACCGTCGGGGTGGCGGACGAGCAGCAGGGGGAGATCGTGATCGACAGGACCGCCCGCAGTGCGGCGGTTGCGAGCGAAGCCCGCGCGACCAATCGCCCACTCGAGGCGGGCAGGTTGCCGCTGGGCGAGGGCGTCGCAGGCGGCTTCAGCGGCGAGGCGGAGAAGCTCCTGGGTGTAGTCGTCGATGTGGCGCTGGTGGTCGGGGGGAAT
>CAIUHT010000238.1 GCA_903898975.1 uncultured Planctomycetaceae bacterium | reverse complement strand
GGGCTCGGGTTCGAAGTCGGCTCCCAACGCCTCCCGCTCGCATTCGAGCCGGGCGGGGAGAAACGGATTCATCCCATTCAACCGGCCAATCGCCCGTGCAAACCCCAGCTCCTCCCCCGTCAGCCACCCCATCCCGCACCCCCACCCAAGGTTCCAGATTCCTGCCCGTCGTTGACCCCACCCACTCTGCATCCAGTGTACATCGACCCCACATTTAATGTCCTTCCAGGTCCTTTTGAAATCGCAATTCCGTGGCATGCATTCTCTCTAAGTCTTTTTCTGACAGAGGTTTCCATCTGGGTCTCACACCTCTGGCACTGAATCTGCATTAGGCTGGAGAGTCTGAAGTCACTGTTCAATTCGTGTGGGAAGAGGCCAGTCCATGTTGGGCCTGACAGAATCAGCGGCGATCATCCAGGGGACCAGCAGCCTCGGCGGGCTGCGGGGAGCGGTCCAGCCCGTGCTGGCCTATTGGTTGGGGTTTCACTCCGAGCTTTGGCTCGCGGTGTTCCTGCTGGCGATGCTGGGGGTGCTCTTTCTGATCTGGATGATTGCGAAATTGGTTTCTGGCCTCTTCGGACTGCTGACGGAAGGTTCGCGGGAGAGCGAATCGATAGAGCAGCCCGCAGATCGCTGTTCCGAGTGCCGACTTGGGTTAGCGGCTGGAGGAGGCGAGTGTCCGCGTTGCGGCGCGGGGGGACCTAAATCGTTTGCGCCCCCGGCTCGCGCGCTGGATCGCTGGCTTCGCAACCTGCTGTTGCTGGAAGATCGCGGGATTCTGCCCGCCGACGTCGCCCATCGCCTGCGGGTCGCGCTGGAATCGGAACTGCGCGCGCTCCACGTCGCGCCCTCGGCTGTCCCCAGCCAGAGTGCAACCCGGCCAGTCGCCACCTCGCCGTCCACCGCTCAGCCCAGCAGCCCCACGGTGCCTGGTTCCATTCATCTGACCGCGCCGGGCACGGTTCTCGACTCGCTCCCGGGTTCCACCTCGTTCACAACCCCGACACCGGGATCACGCGACACCCGGGCCAAAGACCTCTCCAAAGAACTTCCCAAAGACCTCTCCAGCGAACCCCCATCGGGCCAACAGGTCTCACCCCCTGCGGCCCACCGCAAGCCCGCCACTGGGAGCACTTCCCCCAAGTCACTGAAGGCAGACTCGAGTTCTCTCTCGCAGCCGCAGCCCACCCACGCACCCAAAGAGGAACCGCTGTGGTTGGAAGTCGTCGATTCCGAACCCAAAACCGCTGCGAAGTCCCCGCTCACTCGGGCAGTCACCCATCGCCGCCCAACCGCCGGCTTGTCGCCCAAGGGTGAGTCGTCCGCCACTGCGGCACCACCCGCCAGTCCCAGGATCGACTGGTCCGACTGGCTGCTGACCTTCATGGAACAGCGCAACCTGAACTGGGGGGAACTGATCGGGGGCTTGATGATCCTCTCGGGCTCGCTCGCGCTGGTCTTCAGTTTCTGGAATCAGATTGCCGAACGCCCCCTGCTGAAATTCTGCGTGTTCAACGGCTTCACCGCCGGGCTGTTCGCCGCCGGACGGTACGCCCTCTCCCGCCTGCAACTCCCCTCCACTGCCCGGGCCCTGTATGCCATTGGCACCCTGCTGGTCCCGCTCAACCTGCTCGCCATGGCGGCGATCAGCCGGGACGGTGCGACGGCGAGCCCGCTGCTCTTCGTCGGGGAACTCCTCTCGGCAGGCCTGTTCGCCGGGTTGCTGTACCGCGCCGGCGGGGTGCTGTCGCCCGCTGACCCGGCGCGGTTCACCTGGGGAGTCCTGGGCCCCGCTGCCGCCAGCCTGCTCATCCCCCGGCTCGATCTCGCCCACGGCCCCGCCTGGCTCTCCCTCGCTGTGGGTCTCTGGCCGGTCGCACTCTACCTCGCCGCGAACCTGTGGCGACTCTCGTCGGCCGGTCTGCTGCCCGCTTCGAGGGCCGAGCCTGGCCCGCTCACCAGCAGCCCGACCGGCTTGTCGCACGTCGCCGACGCCGCCTCACAAACACTCGACCAACCCGCCTCGGCGTGGTGGCGACTGGCGACCACTTCGTTCGCCACCCTGTTGCCACTCGGTCTGTTGCTGACTCGAGGAACCGGCGCCCAGGCCCGCAGCCTGGCCCCGCTGCTGCCTCTGCTGGCGGCTCCCTCCCTCGGCCTGGCCTTGGCTTACTCGGGAACGAAAAGCTCGCTGCGGAGTGGGTTGACCCGCCTGCTCGCGGGCCTTGCCGGGCTCCCTGCCCTGGCCCTGATCGCGGGTGGCCTGCTGCTCAGCTGGCCCTCGGTCTGGCCGTGCCTGTTGACCATCGCGTCGGTGACCGCGGTGCTGACCTGGCTCTCGGCTCGCGAACGGGCCCCCGCCCTGTGGCTGCTCGCGCTCCCCGGCGTGTTGCTGGGTTGGATGCTGGTGCTGGGGCTGCTGCGCGGACAGGTCGATTGGCAGACGACCGATCCCGACCTGCTGGGGGACGTGCTGCTGCATCCCTGGAACTCGATCGCGCTGCTTCCCCTGGTGGGGCTGCTCTTCGCGGGCAGTCGCTCCCGTCGCGCGGTCGAGTTGTCCCAGGCGCGATGGATGCAGCTGGGAGGGGGACTGACGGCCCTGTTCAGTCTCATGCACACCTGCGGCACATCACTCAACCGAGACGGAGATCCGGGCTTCGGCAGCCTCGTGCTGCTGTTGTACGGGATGCTGAGCTGGCTGGCCGCCGAGATGCTGGCCGACCAACTCCCGGCCCCGGCAGCTTCCCTCCCGGTGGCCGAACCTTTTCCCCCCGCGCGGCATGAACGGGGAGGCACAACTGTGCCTTCGCACGACCGCACCAGCCCCCAGTCCCGGGAACCAGGCCAGTCTCACTGGGCCCCGCTGGCGGTTGGCGTGCTGAGCGTCTTGCTGCTTGTCGCGGCAAGCTGGCAACTGGCGATGTTCCGCTTCCCGTCGCTGTTGCCGCCGCATGGGCCACTGGTCCCGCTGCTGGCTGCCGGACTGCTGCTGATCGCGCCGCCGTGGCGCCGCGCCAAGTCGACGACCGCCGCGACGCCGTCGCCACGCGGAAAGCTGGACCGGCTGCGCGCGGTCTGTGTGTCCGGGATGGCTGGGCTGGCTGTGTTGATCGGCTTCTTCGCCTGGGTGTCGGGCACGCGGCAGTGGCTCCCCCTGCAGGGATTGGCCTGTGCGGGAGCCTGGTTCGCCATCGCCTGGCGGCAGCGACGGACAAACTGGTCCGGGGGAACCTGGTTCGGCGCGGCACAGATCCTGACCGCCGTCTCCACGGGACTGGCGATCACGCAATACCTGACCGATCGAGACTGGGCGGGCCGTATCCAGCCCGAGCTGTTCGATCCCCTGGTCTGGCAGTGGGGTGGTGCGGCGGCCAGCCTGCAGTGCCTGCTCTGGCTGGGTCTCCGCTGGTGGGTCACTCGACAGGAAGACCCTGCGGCCAATTCCCGCCATCCCGCTTCTCTCCGCGGAGACCTGGCGACACTGCTGCACGCCCCCGGTGCCATTGGCGATCGCTGGCTGGTGCCGGGCCTGACGGGCATGTTGCTGCTCTGGGCGAGCTACGCGGTCCTCCCCGGTGCGGCCCGTGAACTGACCCCCCGGCAGCAGGCGAACTCCTGGACGCCTGCCAGTGCCATTCCGGTCGTGACCCCAGCCCCCGCCAGTGAGTCGGCGTCCGCCGGAACTTCGGTACCTGCAGTCACCGCCAAAGCGCCCGTCATCCCGCGGGTTCTGCCACCGTTGTCGGTCTACGAAATCCGCGGCATTCCGCACTCGCGGGCCACAGGCCGGGGAATGTGGTGCTGGTGGGGCGCACTGGTGCTGGTGCGGCTGGCCTGGCACTGGCGGGCTCCCTCGCGTCTGCACAGTGGGCTGCTGCTGTTGACGCTCACCGCTGCGGCCCCACTGTGCGCGGTCTCGTGGGAGGCGGAGGTCGCCTCGGCCTCGGCGCTGCGGTGGTTTTTGACCGCGGGCATCGTTGGCACCGCAGCTGTCGCGTGGTCGACCTCCTTCCGCCGGGTAAACGCTTCGGCCCCCACTTCCCTGTTCGACCGCTGTGTCAGTCCGTTCGCAGAAGAATGGGTCCTGCTGGCAATGCTCTTCAAGCTGGGCTGCCTGATCGGGTTCGCCCTGATCGTTGGCACGCTGCTTACCAATCACCCCGTCACGCCGCTGATCAGTGGCGGAGATCTCAGGCTGTGCCTGGCGGTCGCCGCTGCTGGACTGGTGCTGGGACTGCTCATCCACCTCGGAGTGTTTCACGC
>CAIUHT010000237.1 GCA_903898975.1 uncultured Planctomycetaceae bacterium | reverse complement strand
TCGGCGAGGCCTCGGCGGCCAGCAACGAACGGGCCGCCATTCCGGCCAGCCCTACGCCACACCCCTCAAAAAACCAGCGGCGGGTGACCTGCTGGCCCCAGCCCATTCCTGCGTGATCGGTTTGAGACATGATTCTTCTTGTGTCGGGGGCGATCAGTTCTTGGAGATGGTTTCGTCGAGATTCAGCAGCACGCGGGAGACCAGCGTCCACGCCGCGGCGTCTTGAGGCGAAGTCCCCGGAGGAAGCGCGGGGAGCTTGGCCGGATCCCCCGTGGTCACCTCTCGCGGGTTCAACCAGCCTTCGGCCAATCGCTGGCGACGGGAGGCGAGCAACTCGCGGAGAGCCTGCTGTTCAGCCGGGGATGGGGCCCTGAGAACACAGAGGCGGAAGGCCCGGTCAATGCGGGAGTCGTCGGAGTTACCCCCCTCACGGAGAATCCGGAGGGCCAGCGCGCGGGCGGCCTCAACGAAGACGGGCTCGTTGAGAGTGGTCAGTGCGGCCAAGGGGCTGTTCGAGCGAATTCGCCTCGCGCATGCAAAATCTCCATTCGGAGCGTCGAAATTCGACATCACGGGATCGGGCATCGAGCGTTTGCGAAATCCGTACAGCGTTCGGCGGTACCGCTCAGGTCCCTCGGCAGGCTTCCAGTACCCCGGATAGACGTAGTTGTAATCAAGCACATTCTGCGGAACGGGAGGAATGACCGACGGACCTCCCAGGCGATGATGAATCAAGCCGGAGACCCCCAGGGCAATATCCCGCACCACCTCGGCGTCGGCCCGGAAACGAGGGCCCCGAGCCAGCCAGACGTTGGTAGGGTCGGCCTCCAGTGCCGCTGGAGACGCATGGGAACTCTGCTGCCAGGTCTGGCTGGTCAGAATCGTTTCCAGCAGGTGCTTCTGGCTGTAACCATGCTCGATGAAATCAACCGCCAACCAGTCAAGCAGCGAGAGCTGGGGTGGGACGGCGGTCCGGGTTCCGAAATCTTCCGCCGTTTCGACCAACCCAACCCCAAAGAGCGCCTGCCAGACTCGATTGACGGCAACTCGGGCGGTGAGGGGGGACTGGCGATCGGTAAGCCATCGGGCCAGCCCCAGTCGATTGGCGGGGGTCCCGGGCTGCATGGGGTGAAAGGCCGCGGGCACCTGGGGCGGGACCTCTTCCCTCGGCTGATCCCAGTTTCCCCGGTCGAGGCGATAAGTCGCCCGCGGATCGCGCGGGTCGCGGTCGCTGAGATGCAGCACGGAAGTGGGGGCCACCGGGGTTGCCCCCCTGACCTTGGCCAGCTCCTGCAGCAGTGCGGGGCCATCGGGCAGAGTCGAACACCAGGCCTCGAACACCGCCTCCCGCTCCGCGGGAGTGCGCTGCGGCTCGGGAAACTCGAGTGCCAGCAAGCCCGCGTGAGGGAAACCGGGGCTCACCGGGTTCGGCGCGGTGGTCAGTGACACCCGGCAGCACCCCAGCATGTCGCCCATGCGGAGTACAACCTTGATCTTCGTCTCGGCGGGAGCCGACAGGGGTTTCTCGAATTGGACGGTCGCGGCGACGGGCTGATTGCGGACTCCCTGTCCCCGATCGGCGACCCAGGTCGAATCATCGGTACCATCAATCAGCAGGGCGACGGGACCACGCGGCTTTTTGCCGTCGGGTTGCTTCTGCTCGGGCTCGGAAAAATCTGCCGTCGCGTTGACCAGTTTCTGTTTTTCCCAGTCGGCAGCACCGGGACGCTGCAAGAAAACCTCGAGTTCGTGAATGGCGAAAGTTCCCCGGCCTGACCGTCCGGGGCCATTGAAGGGGAGATCGCCGTGCGTGAGGGCTTCCAACCGGAGTCCCGTCACTCCGTCCAGCATGCCGGTGCCGATGAAGAAGACATCACCACTGGTGTGCCCTTTCATGAGGATCGAGCGGTCCCGTTCCTGCGTGGGATGACTCAGGCCACTGATGCTCGCCAGTTCAAAGAAGACAACAGGCTCCCAGCGTGGGAGTTGCTCGCGTCGGTTCTGTTCCCACGTGGCGAGATCCTGTGACCAGTTGGGATGGGCGGCCTTCCAGCTCTCCAGCAGAGCCTGTTCCTGTTTTTTCAAATCGTCGAGTTGCCGCAGTTGCTCGGGGGAATAGACCCACGACTGGGCTTCGTAGGTGTTGTTCAGGAAGGAGAACAGCCCGTAGTACTCGGTGTGGGAGATCGGGTCGAACTTGTGGGAATGACACTGGGCGCACTGGATGGTCAGCCCGAGCACCGCCTTGCCAATGCAGTCGAGGCGATCGAACATCTCCGCCATGCGGAACTGCTCGGGCACGATGGCCCCTTCTTCGTTGATCATGCTGTTGCGGAGGAAGCCGGTGGCGATCAACTGATCCTGCGTGGCATGGGGCAGGAGGTCGCCGGCGATCTGCTCGACCAGGAACTGGTCGTAGGGCATGTCGGAGTTGTAAGCCCGCACGACCCAATCGCGCCAGATCCACTGCTCGCGGGCCAGGTCTTTCTCGTAGCCGTTGGTGTCGGAGTAACGGGCGGCGTCGAGCCAGTGCCGGGCCCATTTTTCACCATAGCGCTCGCTCGCCAGCAGCTTCTTCAAGGTGGCAGTAAGCCCATCCCGCTCGAATTCGGCCAGCTGTTCGGGGCTGGGCGGAAGACCAACCACATCGAGGTAGAGACGCCGGCAGAGGGTCGCGTTGTCGGCGGCCGGCGAGGGCTCCAGTCCACGCTCACGCAGTCCCGCGCGGACGAAGGCGTCGATGGGGTGCGGGGCCCCCTCGGGGACGAGCGGCTTCTGGACCGACTCAAACGCCCAATGCCCTCTATAGTCAGCCCCCTGCTCCACCCAGCGGCGCAACAACTCGACCTGGGCGGAAGTGAGCGCATTCTTCTGGGACGGGGGAGGCATCACCTCGCCGGGATCGGTGGAGGTGATCCGGCGGATCAGCTCACTGGCGGCAGGCTGCCCTGCCACAATGGCGGGCTCTCCTGAATCGCCCCCCTTGAAGGCGCTGTCCTTCAGATCGAGTCGCAGCCCGCCACGTCGCTCGTTGGCATCGGCCCCGTGGCAGAGCGTGCAGTGCTCCGCGAGGATTGGTTGGATCTGCTTGCGAAAATCAACTGGCTCGGCACCCCCAGCGGACGTGGCCAGAGAAAGCAGTGCCAGCGAGGCGAAACAGGCGACCCTTCCAAGAGAAATCCACGGCATGGGGGCATCAACCTGAGGGATGGGGGCGATGGTCGGAAGAGCACCATCACGGGGTGAGGCATGCTGGCCGCAGCCCGTTCGCTCAGAGGCAGCAGCCCTGCGGCATCGCCGGAACAGGCACGACTTATGAAATTCTATCGCGGGCCCACCCGACCGGCCAAGGGTGACAGCGGCGCCGTTGGCGGCTGATTTCTTCGCACGACTTCGGACGATCACCTGTCGGCCGAGATCCTTGGGCAGTGCTGAATCGGACGCTGGGAGAATGGTCCGGCATCCGACCCGCGATTGCTGGCCATAGACCGGCGCTATCCCTCGAGCAGGACCGGTCGAGACTGGCCAGTTCGGGCAGATTCTAAAATTGCCCCGGTCATCTGCCAGATAGGCCAGGCAATGCTCGCAGGCGCCAGGTTTTCGCCCTGCTCGAGCAGAGAGTCGATCATCGCCGAGATTGGATTCGATTCGGGTTCCAGGGGGGTGAGTGGGTCGACACGGTTGCCGCGGGCGATCGAGACTTCCCCATCAAGCAACATCAGATCGGCGTGTTCGCAGTGGAACCACAGCCGCTCGGAATAGTGCTGGGCGTCTCCGACAAACGACATCGAAACAGGAACCCCTCCGGTCAACAACCCGGCGACCTGAGTACAGACTTGAACCCGCCAATCCCGCCGGAAACTGCGGGCAAAGACCTCGATCAACTCGAGACCGGTCAGAAACCGAAGGGCATCGAGTTTGTGGCTCCCCGCATCACCTAGAAAGCCGCCCGGGTTGCGAGCGGGATCATCACGCCAGGTCCCTGCGATGGTCTGAGCCCAGCGTTCGGTGCTTTGCAGGCAGACCGACTTCAGTCGGCCATGCACACCAGAGGCCAATTCCCGCCGCAGGGTGCGAAATGGAGTGGAGTAGCGCCGTTGATAGGCCACCGAGAGGAGCGGCCCGGTGTGCGATTCGGCGACGAGTTGACGAATTCGATCAGTGGAGTCGGCGAGTGGCTTTTCGCACAAGACTGGCAGTCCACGGCTGCGGATCTGGCGGGTGTGTTCGAAGTGCAGGTGGGTGGGACTGGCGACCAGTGCCGCATCGGCGGAGGCCCGCTCAAGCAGTTCTTCGAGCGTCGTGGCAAATTGGACGTCGGGACCGAAGGACCGCGCCAGCTTCTCGGCCGCCGTGGGGTCAGGATCACAACACCCCACCAGCTCGCCCCGCGCATCTCCCCGCAGGTAACTGGAGTGCATCTTCGTGATGGCACCGCACCCCACGAACAACCACCGGACCGGGGACTGGGCACCAATGCTGGACATGCATTCAGAATCCATAACCTGGGGAGACAGCCACCACGTGCCGGGCAATGGGCGTTCGCTGCGGGCACTCCCCCGGTTATAGAGCCTAACTGGAGACAGCGGCAACCGACGATGGGAGGAGTGAGGCACTGGATCCAGCCAGCGGCTTGCCGTTCGCATAGCGTGTTCCTCAGCGATTGTTCGTGGACGATCGTTGGGCTATGCATTCCGGGACAGGAATTTTGTTCGTCGTTTAGGGCCGGATCGTGGCGGTCCTGCGAACAGAGCCATGTGAGGGCTGGCCGGTGGGTATTTCGCCCCCTCCCGTTCAAGTTTTGCCCACAGTCTCGTGAGAACAGTCGTCGCAGGCACTACAATCCCGACCAATCCGCCACCTGGCGAGTTTTTTTCCCCCGGAGTCTTCTCATGCCCCTGCGTCGACTGTTGTCGGTCTGCACAACCTTCTGTTTATTGATCCAAGGAGTGGCCTTGGCCGACCCCAAAGGCGTCAGCAAAATCGCGACTGTCGAGGGAATCACCGAGTATCGCCTCGAGAATGGGCTGAAGCTGTTACTGCTGCCCGACGATTCCAAGCCGACGGTGACCGTCAACATCACCTACCTCGTCGGCTCCCGCCATGAGGGCTACGGGGAGGCGGGGATGGCCCACCTCCTCGAACACATGCTCTTCAAAGGGACGCCAACGCATCCCAATGTCCCGGCGGCGATGAAAGAACGGGGTGCCCAATTCAATGGAACCACCTGGTTCGATCGGACGAACTACTACGAGACACTGCCCGCCTCAACCGAAAACCTCGAATTTGCCCTGCGGCTCGAAGCCGACCGGATGGTCAACAGCCATGTGGCCAAATCGGACCTCGAGTCGGAAATGACCGTGGTGCGGAATGAATTCGAGCGGGGCGAGAACAATCCGCAGCGGGTGCTGATGCAGCGGATGATGGCGGCGTCGTTCGAATGGCATAACTACGGGAAATCAACGATTGGCAATCGCGCCGACATCGAGCGGGTGCCGATCGAGAATCTCCAGGACTTCTACCGGCGGTTCTACCGGCCCGACAACTGCCTCTTGATTGTGGCGGGCAAATTCGAGGCCGAAAAGGCCCTGGACCTGGTGCAGAAGTACTTCGGGGCGCTCCCCAAACCCGAGACACCGCTGGTTTCGACTTACACGGAAGAGCCCACCCAGGATGGCGAGCGACTGGTTCGGCTCAGGCGCGTCGGGTCGGTCCCGGTCGTGGGATTGGCCTATCACGTTCCCGCAGGCGGCCATGCCGAATTCCCCGCCGTTGAGGTTCTTGAGGGAATCCTGACCGCCGACGTTTCGGGTCGACTCTACAAATCGCTGGTCGAGACCAAGAAGGCCGCTTCCGTCGGCGGGACAACCTTCTCGCTGCACGACCCCGGGGTGATGTTGATCTTCGCCCAGGCAACCCCCGACACCAAGCCGGAAGAACTCCGGCAGGCGATGCTCGACACGATCGCCGAGACTGCGGAGAAAGGCGTGACCGCCGAGGAAGTCGAGCGGGTTCGCACGATGGTGTTGAAGAGTCGGGAACTGGCGGCGACCGACAGCAGCCGGCTGGCGATCTCGCTGAGTGACTGGGCCGCCCAGGGGGACTGGCGGCTGTACTTCATCCATCGCGATCGGATGGAGACACTGAAAGTGGAAGAGGTGTCGGCGGTCGCGGCAAAGTACCTGAAGCCGGACAACCGCACCGTGGGAATCTTCGAGCCCACTGCTGCCCCCGACCGCTCTACTGTTCCCGCCCTGACGGATCTTCAGGACCTGGTGGGAGGCTACAAGGGGCGTGAGGATGTGGCGACTGGCGAACAGTTCGACGTCTCTCCCGCAAATATCGATCAACGAACGAAGAAAGCCACACTGCGGTCGGGTGTCCGTGCGGCACTGATTGAAAAGAAGAACCGGGGCAATGCGGTGACGCTGCGGCTGGCCCTGCACTATGGGACGGTGGACAGCCTGAAAGCGGCCGTTCCTGCCGCCGACCTGCTGCCCGAACTGCTCAAAAAGGGGACCAAGTCAATGACCCGCCAGCAGTTCGAGGATGCCCTCGACAAGCTGCGGGCCAGGATTTCTTTCTCGGGCGGGGCCGGTGACCTGGTGCTGACGATCCAGGCCCGCCGACAGACGCTGTTGCCGGCACTCGAACTGGTCCGGCAGGCACTGCGTGAACCCGCACTTCCCGAAAAGGAACTGGACCTGATCAAGCAGGCGACGCTGGCGAGCCTCGAAGAGGGACTCACCGATCCGCAGTCACTCGCCGGCAAGGCGATGGCGCGGCACCTTGCCCCGTATCCGAACGAGGATCCCCGCTATGTGCCGACGGTCGCCGAGGAAATCGAGAGGCT
>CAIUHT010000236.1 GCA_903898975.1 uncultured Planctomycetaceae bacterium | reverse complement strand
GCAATATGGCGAACGCCTCAAGGCCGAAGGGACCGATCCCGCGAGCCCGGCCTTTGGCGTGAAACTCAAAACGTATGAAGAGCGGGAAGTCCAGATGCGGAAGCAGCGCCTGTTCCCGGAGTTTCCGGCGTGGCCGGTGCTCTGCTTCTATCCGATGAACAAGATTCGCGATCCGCACGCCAACTGGTACACCCTCCCCTACAGCAGTCGCATGGAGATGATGACCGAGCATGGCAAGAGTGGGATGAAGTTTGGGGGGAAGGTGATGCAGGTCATCACCGCGTCGACAGGACTTGATGACTGGGAGTGGGGCGTCACACTGTGGGGCCGCGAGCCGGCGTACATCAAAGAGATTGTCTACACGATGCGGTTCGATGAGGCCTCGGCCAACTACGGTGCGTTCGGCCCGTTTTACCTCAGCTACATTCTCTCCCCGGCGGAAGCGATGCGACACCTGCGCCTGGTCTCGAGTTAACGGGACGTATCCAGCAACTCTCTGCGGGAGTGGCCTGTGACGCAGGTCTTTGTCTCGGAACTGCTATGCGGTGGCGGTTGGGCAGCGACTGCGTCGGACACCAGCCTGGCCGCCGAGGGACGGGGCATGCTGCTGGCGGTTCTGTCCGACCTGGCGGGACTCCCCGATTTAAAAGTGGTGACAACCTGGCACCAACCCCTGGGACCGTTCCCGCTGACCGGTGTGCACGCCATACCGGTCGCCGGCCCCGCGGAAGAAGCCCGGATCTTCGATGACCTGAGTGCGTCGGCCGACTGGACGCTGGTGATCGCTCCGGAGTTCGACCACCTGCTCGAAATCAGGTCGCAGCGGGTTCTGCACAATGGGGGACGACTGCTGGGGTCGGGACCCGACGCCATCGCGGTGGCGGGTGACAAACAGCGGACTGCTGAGGTGTGGCTCGAGCGTGGACTGCCTGCCATTGCCACCCGGACAGTGTCGGGGCCACTGCTGGCCAAGGCGGCCGGCCCTCCGCTGCCCGTCCCGTTTGTGATCAAGCCCCGGTTCGGGGCAGGTTCACAGGCCACCCGGGTGGTCCGCAGTGTTGCCGACTGGCGGGGAATGGTGGACGAGTTGACCGAGGAACCACTCCTGACGCAGGCAGTGGTGCAACCCCTGCGGGAGGGGACGCCCGCCTCGTGCGCGGTGTTCTGCGGCGGCGAGGAGACCGACCCGATTGTGCTCCCAATTGCCCGGCAGCACATTTCGCCTGATGGACGACTGAAGTACCTGGGGGGCAGCCTGACGTGGCCCGTTGCTGAGCGTCCCGAGGTGAGATCGGTGGTCAACACAGCCTGCAGGGCCATTCCTGGCCTGAGAGGCTACGTGGGAGTGGACCTGCTGCTGACGGACTGCGGCAGGTCGTGCGAACTGGTGGAGCTGAATCCCCGGCTGACGACAAGCTACCTTGGCTACCGGGAGCTGGCCGAACCGGGAACTGCCGGTTTTATGGGAACCATTCCCCCCAGATCGCAGTCTGATCTGGCACCCTGGGATGTTACGCAGGCCGAACCTGGGAGCACGGCGTGGTTGTCCGGCGGGAGTCAGTTGGCCGCCGCGCTGTTGAGGCCAGATCGAGCCCGGTATCTGAGCTGGCGATCTGGGCACTTCGAATACGGCGGGAGCTGAACCTTCATGGCCCGGGGCGATGCGGTGGACAAGGCAGCGGAGGAAGCGGGACTGTCCTCGGGCGTGGCCCCAACCGGGGAGCCTCATGAGGGGCTTTCATGGGGCGTCGAATCGGGCTCCCGGCCAACCTGGGGAGAGGCGTGGCATGCATGGCTGCGAATTGCCGCCCTGAGTTTCGGTGGACCAGCCGGACAGATCAGTGTCATGCATCGGATCCTGGTCGAAGAGAAGGGTTGGATTCCGGAGCGACAGTTTCAACAGGAGCTGAGCTTTTGCCTGTTGCTCCCCGGCCCCGAGGCCCACCAGCTGGTCACATACACGGGCTGGATGCTGCGTGGCTGGCGGGGCGGACTGTGCGCTGGCTGCCTGTTCATCCTCCCCGGGGCCCTCGCGCTGCTGGGACTCTCGTGGCTGTATGTCAATGAGCACACCGCCCCTGCCCTGATGAGTGCGCTCTTCGGCATCCGCGCCGCGACCGTTGCACTTGTTGCAGGGGCGGTTGTTCGCCTGGCCCGGCGGACACTTCATTCCCGGCTGTCCGTGGCTTTGGCGGTGCTGGCCCTGGCTCTGCTGGCATCGGGACGAGTTCCCTTTCCGGCGATTCTTGCCTTGACCGCTGCGGGAGGCGCCTGGGCGACCCGGCGTCCGAGACATTCCGACGGTCAGCCAGGATCTGGCCCAGGCTTGATGGTTGACGGCCATCACGCGACCGGGGTGACTCACACAGCACCGGAAGAGCCTGAGCCTGCGGCCGATCCAATAGCGGTGGCCGGCAGAGCCTATCCCGCCACCCGCAGTCGTCCTCGAATGGCGACGACAATTCAGACGGCCCTGCTGTGGCTCGTCATCTGGTGGCTGCCGGTCGTGCTCTGTGCGTCGTGGCTGGGTCGCTCTTCGGTGGTGGTGGCCGAGGGGCTCTTTTTCAGCAAGGTCGCCGTCTGCACACTGGGAGGGGCCTATGCCATCCTGCCCTACGTCGCTCGACAAGCTGTCGAAACGCATGGATGGCTGAGCGCTGGAGAGATGGTCGATGGCCTGGGCATGGCTGAGTCCACCCCAGGACCACTGGTGATTGTCTTGCAGTTCGTCGGGTTTCTCGCCGCCTGGAAAAACCCTGGAGTCCTGCCACCTATCAACGCCGCTCTCGCCGGGGCTCTGATCTCAACCTGGGTGACATTTGCCCCAAGCTTTCTATTTGTGTTCACCGCGGGCCCCTGGTTTCAGCGGTTGGCCCAGGAGCGATGGCTCTCGGGGGCGTTGGCCGGCACCTCGGCCGCAACTGTCGGTGTGCTGATGCACCTGCTGATCTGGCTGGCACTCGCCGTGTGGTTGATCCCGGCCGGGCCGGGAAGCAGAGCCCTGATAATGGGCCGCTCGCTGGATGGACTGGCCTTAGGAATTTCCCTTGTGGCAGGGGTCGCGCTGCTGCGGTTTAGAATCGGATTGGGGTGGGTGCTGGCAGGAGCCGCAGTCGGGGGCTGGTTGATGCGACTCTGAGTGGGTCAAGCCGCGTCTCATGTGGCATCGATCCCCATTCGAGTGACTGCAGTATGTCGGCAGCAGTTC
>CAIUHT010000235.1 GCA_903898975.1 uncultured Planctomycetaceae bacterium | reverse complement strand
GCAAGAACAACCTCAAGCAGTACGGGTTGGCCCTGCACAACTATCACGATACGTACGGCAAGTTTCCCGGCACCGGCTGGGCCGTGGGCAAGAACGGGTGGAACTGGGATCCCGAGTTCGCCCCGTACATCACCTGGCAGGTCCGCATCCTTCCGTTCATGGACCAGAGTCCGCTGTACAACCAGCTCAATATGGCTGGCCAGCGGCAGGATATTGCGATACTTCCGGACGGGACCCGGGCTTGGACCAAGCAGGTCCCCTATGCCCGATGCCCCAGCGACGACTCCAACGAGCGCGAGTGGGAGGGGATCGTTCAGACCAGCTACTCGGGCTCGATGGGCCCGCAGATGAAGAACTCGACGAACTCGAACTGCCAGCAATGGAACCAGTTCCAGCAGTCTGAGGGTTGGGAAATGGACGTCTGGGAAAAGAACTGGCTCACGGGCATGTTCAGCCGTTCGCTGGCGTCAGTGATCTCGGTCTCCGACGTAATCGATGGAACCTCGAACACCATCATGGTGGGTGAGATCCTCGGCAAGTGTCATGATCACAAGGGGGGCTGGTGGGAAGTCAACAGCATGGGGAACGCTCACGCTACGACCCTTGTCCCCATCAACGACATGACGACCTGTGACCGTGTCAATCCGGCCCGCATCACCAATACCGCCTGCACCGACAAATCGAACTGGAATTACAGCTTCGGTTTCCGTTCGAACCACACAGGCGGGGCCCACTTCCTCTTCGGTGACGGGACCGTGCGGTTCCTCAGTGAGAACCTCAACTACGCCACCTATCAGAATCTCGGCAATCGTCGCGATGGCCGGGTTGTGGGTGACTTCTAAGCCTGCGACTGGGGGGCAATCCCCGGTCTCCGGTGTGTAGACTCGGAACGAGGGGTTCGAACGGTCGAATCCCTCGTTCCGTCATTTTGCCCCCAGGCCATTTGGCCGCTGGTGTCTCCAACTTTCAATTCACCCTGATCAATTTCACCCCGTCCGACAACCCTCCGAGGTTCGCACTCCATGATCTGCAAGCTTTCTGGTCGGTCGCTTTCCTGCTTTGCCGTGTGCCTGTCCCTGCTCGCCGGCTGTGGTGAGTCACAGATCGCCCTCACTCCCGTCGCTGGGGTGGTCACTTACAAGGGGCAGCCTCTGGCGGAAGCCCAATTGACCTTCATGTCTGCCGACGAAAAGCAAAATGTGCCCATCGGTTCGGCAACCACCAACGACAAGGGGGAATTCAAGGCCAACGTGAATGGTCGTGAGGGACTGGCTCCTGGGGAATATGTCGTGGGGGTCATCAAGACCAAGGGCAGTGGTCAAAAGGTCGATCTCAGTTCCGCCAGTTCCGCCGAGGAAGCCCAGCGGAAAATGATGGAGGCCATCAAACAGCGTCAGACACCCAGCGATGCCGACAAGTCGTCGGGAGGGCCCGGGCCCGGACAGAAGAAGTCGGTCGATACCAGCGACTCGCTCATTCCGGTCAAGTACAACAATCCCTCTCAAAGCACACTCAAGGCTTCGATCAAGAAGGGTGCTGCCGAGAATCTCACGCTGAAGTTCGACCTGAATGACTGACAGGTTCCGCCAATCCCCCCTCCTCATCGGGCTGCCCGCTCTGCTTGTGGTGGCGTGTGCCGTTTGGGGGGGCTGGCACTGGAGACAGCGGCGTTCGACCCACGACACGGAAGAGCGCCTCAGGATCGCGGTGGAACAACTCACGGGTGGGCAGATCGACCGCCCGGGACTCGCTGAACTTGTGGACCGCTGCGGAAGATCGCCCCGGCACCTGTCCGTGCTCCCCCTTCTGAAGGGAGCCTTGGAATTTGCGGACGGGCATTATGCTGAATCGCTTGATGAGCTCACTCGCCTCGAGCCCGGCGGGGCCACCCGCAAACCGGCCCTGTTGCTGGTTGGGCAGTCCCTGATGGGGCTGGGGCGACCTATCGAGGCAGCCGACGTCTTTCGACAGTTGATTGAGCTCGACTCCGGATTCCTCCCTGCCCGGTATGCCCTGTCGCGATACTGGTACGACCGTGGTTCAGTGGCCCAGGCGCGTTACGAACTGGACCAAATCACCCGCATCGACCCCCGCCAATGGCGGGCTTGGCGGGAACTGGGTGGGCACGCCTTTGATTTTTCGCGTTATGCCGAGGCGGTTCGCTACCTCGAAGAGGCACTCGCGCTCGATCTGCCCGCGGCAGAACGACAACAGGTCTTGCTCGAGCTGGCCCAGTCGCATTTCTTTCGTCGCGAATATGCCGAGGCTGTCGAACGCTTCGATCAAGCCACCCCAACTCCCCTCTCCGAAGCGCTCAAAGCCGAGGCGCTGGCGTCCCTCGGCCGGCGGGACGAGTCCCTGGCAGCCCTCACCCAGGCTGCCGCACTCGATCGCACCGATCGCACCGTGCGCCTGGTGACCGCCCGGCTGGCCATCCAGGACGGAGAGCCCGAGAGGGCGGTCGACCCGCTCCTGCAGCAGCTTCAGGTCAATCCCCATGATCGAGAATGCCGCTTCCAGCTGTCGCAAGCGTATTCCGCCTTGGGGCGGGCCGACGAAGCGGCCGCTGAGCGGGAAAAATTTGCCGAACTTGACCGACAGTTTGACCGCTACACCGACCTCAGCACCAGGGTCACCACGGAGCCCGGGAACATCCCATTACGGGAAGAATTGGCCGAACTCTGTGCCCAGCTCGGTCAACAGGCCCAGGCGGCCTCCTGGCGGCGAGCTGTTCAGATTCTGAGGCAGGAGCAGGCCTCGCGCGAGCCCGATGGGGACTCGCTCCTCGAAGAGACCACGGACGGACGGCGCGAGTCGGCTCCAGCTACCCCGGATCCGTCACCCCGCTGATCTCAGCCCACTGGCCTCGGGGGGCGATCGCTCGAAAACTGTCGGCGAACCGCTGCGACAACAAGGGCCGCAACTTCGGCAGTCGCGTGGCGATTGGGCTGTTCAGCCGTTATCCTGACGCTTGTGTGATCGGACTGGCACAGACGGCTGTCTGGAGAAGCCGTCGGTCCAATCCACTTCATCAGGCACATGTCGCCATCATGGAAGCGGGAATCGTCGGTTTGCCCAACGTGGGTAAGAGCACCCTGTTCAATGCCCTCACCAGTTCGAAGCAGGCGCAGAGCGCGAATTATCCGTTCTGCACCATCGAACCGAACGAGGGGGTGGTGCCAATTCCCGACGGCCGCCTGGAGCGGATCACGAAGTTCATTACTCCGCAGCGGATTGTGCCCACGGCGTTGAAGCTGGTTGACATCGCGGGGATTGTGAAGGGGGCCAGTGAAGGCCAGGGTTTGGGGAACAAGTTTCTGAGTCACATCCGCGAGGTGGATGCGATTCTGCAGGTCGTGCGCTGTTTCGAGGATCCCGACGTGATCCACGTCGCCGGCACGGTCGATCCGGTCGCCGACGTCGAGACCATCGAACTGGAGTTGATGCTTGCCGATCTGCAGGGGCTTGAAAACGCCCTGCCCAAGGCGGAGAGGACGGCCAAGGGAGGCGACAAAGAGGCGGTGCACCGCGTCGAGGTGATGCGGAAGTGCCTCGAGCATCTCAATACCAGCCAACCGCTGCGGAAGCTCACTTGGGAACCGCGCGACGCCAAGGCGGTTCGCAGCTTTGGACTGATGACCGCCAAGCCCATCCTGTATGTGGCGAACGTCGATGAAGGGGATCTGGCGGGGCAGGGCCCCCTGGTCTCACGCTTGCGGGACTTCGCCACCCAGATTGGCGCTGTGGTCGTCCCCGTCTGCGCGAAGCTGGAGGCCGAGATCGCCGAACTCGAACCGGCGGACCGGACCGAGATGCTCGCCACCGTCGGACTGCCCGAGCCCGCCCTCGCCGTGTTGGCCCGCGAGGCTTATCGCGTGCTCGGACTCCAGAGTTTCTTCACGGCAGGCGAGAAAGAGGTTCGAGCCTGGACCATCCCGGCGGGGGCCACTGCCCCACAGGCCGCCGGGGTGATTCACACCGATTTTGAAAAAGGCTTCATCCGGGCCGAAATCTACTCGCTGAAAGATCTCGAGGAGTATCGCAGCGAAAAGGAAATCCGCAGCGCCGGCAAGCTGCGGGTCGAGGGCAAAGCCTATGTGATGCAGGACGGCGATATCTGCCACTTCCTGGTGAACACTTAGGCTTGAGTGGGAGCCGAGCGGCTGCAAAATGGTCAGTGCGAAAAGTCAGCCTTCAGGGTAGCCCACACCGATGGCTGAAGAGGGCCGACGAACGCGCCGCTTCCCCCCCCCCAGCCTTCCGACGCCAGCCACAGCCCTGAGCCTCCTGAAATGCTGCCAAGCGGCGGGGTTGCGTTTCGCTCCGGTTACAGTTGAAGCTACCGCTGCGATTCTTTTCCGGCGGCCGGCTTCTCAGCCGGCTGCCGCGCCTTCAGAACCGGATAAAACTGCACAAAGACATTGTCCACCGATCCATGCTCCAGGTGGCAGTCGTAGCACGCTTTGTCTGCGAACGCCTTCGCCATCTTCGCCTGTGGGGCGAAATCGTAATACGCCCAGTTCGATTGGCCCCCATCGGGCCGACGGGAGTTCTTCACCGCCACGGCAACGCCCTGTCTCTCGGCTGGAAAGAGTCCGGCGGAGACAAAGCTGCCAGCGTCACCTTTTCGAGCCTTGTAGATGTCGAGCACCAGCACCGTCGGGTCCG
>CAIUHT010000234.1 GCA_903898975.1 uncultured Planctomycetaceae bacterium | reverse complement strand
CTCGGGTCGTTCCTGGCGTTCAACGACGATTTTTTCGCCAGCAACCTCGCCAGCCTCGCCCAGTTGAACAAGCTGTTCCCGGTGCTGCTGGTGCTGTTCGTGCCAGCCATCACCATGGCGGCGTGGTCTGAAGAGCGACGGAATGGCACCGACGAGCTGCTGTTCACACTCCCCGCGACCGATTTCGAGATTGTGCTCGGGAAGTACCTCGCGGTCCTTGGCGTCTACACAGTCGCCCTGCTGTTTTCGCTCTCGCACGTGGTCGTGCTGCAGTTCCTCGGGGGCTTCGACCTGGGGCAGATCGTGGCGACGTACATCGGGTACTGGGTGACGGGTGCCGCCCTGCTGGCCTGTGGAATGGTCGCCTCGGTGCTGACCAACAGCGTGACGGTGGGCTACATCCTCGGGGCCCTGCTCTGCGCCATCCCGGTCTTCATCGACACGCTTCGCCCCTCCAGCCGGCTGTTGCAGGGGCTGTCGGTTCAGTCCCAGTTCCGGGACTTCGGGATGGGCATGCTGCCCCTGGGAGGGCTGCTGTTCTTCCTCTCGCTGACCGTGTTCATGCTGTACCTGAACCTGGTGCTGGTGAGCCGGCGGCATTGGAAGGGTGGTCCCCACGGGACGGCGATGGGCCTGCACTACCTGGTCCGGGCGCTGGCCTTGGGGGTCGCCCTGGTGGGTTTGAATGTGCTGGCCTCGCGTGCGACGCGGCGCCTGGATCTCACCAGCGAGCAGTTGTTCTCGGTGTCTCCCGCGACCCGGGCTGTGCTCGAAAGTATCCCCGCGGATCGACCGGTCCAGATCGAGGCGTTCCTCAGTCCCGAGGTTCCCCGTGAGCTGGCGCAGACTCGAACCTCGCTGGTTGGAATGCTGCGGCAGCTCGACGTGTTGGGGGGAGACAAATTGCGGGTGCGGATTGTCAGCACCGAGAAGTTCAGCGACGCCGCCGACGAAGCGAAGAACTACGGCATCGAAGTCCAGGAAATCCCGACGCTCGTTGGGGGCAAGTACACGCGCGACGACGTCTACATGGGGTTTGTCGTCAAGGGCTCGGTCGATGACGAAGTGATTGTCCCCTTCCTCGACAAGGGGACCCCCGTCGAATACGAGTTGACCCGGGCGATCCGCACCGTTTCGGCTGGAAGCCGCAAAAAGGTGGGGGTTTTGAAGACCGACGCCCAGTTGATGGGTGGGTTCGACATGCAGGCGTTTCGCTCGCTCCCGGAGTGGCGGATCGCCCAGGATCTGAAGAAGCAGTACGAAGTCCTGACGGTTTCCCCCGAGGAACTCGCGACCCGGACCGACCTGGACGTGCTGCTGGCGGTGATGCCCTCTTCGCTGGGCGATCCCGAGCTGGACAGCCTGATCAAGTACGTCCAGGACGGCTATCCGACGCTGATCATTGACGACCCGTTGCCATTCTTCCAACCCAGCCTCGCCCCGTCGCAGCCCAAGCCCCGGCCGGGAGGGAACAACCCATTTGGAGGGGGCCCCCCCCCGACGCCCAAGGGGGATATTGGCCGACTCGCCTCGGCGCTGGAGATTGCCTGGGATCCGAAGATCGCGGTGTGGGATCGCTACGTGGCCCACCCCGAATTGCGCGAGTTTTTCGAACTCAACCAGCTCTACAGCGTCGTCTCGGTCACTCCGGCGAACCGGGCCTCCTTCGCCTTCAGCAAGGACAGCCCCGCCACTCGCTCACTGCAGGAGATGCTGCTGTTCTACCCGGGCGAGTTGCGGCCAACCGAGGGGATGACGCTGAAATTCGTCCCCCTCCTGCGATCGAGCCCTGCCAGTCGGACCTACCGCTGGGAAGAGTTCGTGCAGAGCGGGTTCATGGGGATGATGGGGCTGATCAACCCCCCCGAGAAGAAAAGCGACAAGAGCCTCAACTCGCTGGTCCTGGCTGCCCAGGTGACGGGCGACTCGAAGACCAATCCGGGCCGGAAGATCAATGTGATCTTCGCTGCCGACATGGACATGCTGATGGACCAGTTCTACCTGATCCGCGACCGTGAGTACCAGGACCTGAAACTGGACAACATTGCGTTCGTGATGAATGCGATTGACGATCTCGCGGGAGACCAGGCGTTCATTGAGCTGCGCAGCCGTCGTCCGCAGCACCGCACCCTCACGCTGGTGGAAGAGCGCGTGAAGGAATCGCGAGAGAAAGAGGCGGCTGCCGCCGAGGAGGCTGAAACGAAGGCGAAAAAAGATCTCGAGGAGGCCAGTGCCGGGCTGCAGAAGGCGATCGACGCGATCGAAGAGCGGACCGACCTGGATCCACGGCAGAAGCAGACGATGAAGCGGATCGCGGAGGAGAACAAGACCCGCGAATACGAGGTCCAGAAGGCCCAGATCGAGAACGACAAGAACAAGCAGAT
>CAIUHT010000233.1 GCA_903898975.1 uncultured Planctomycetaceae bacterium | reverse complement strand
CAAAACCACGCCCCCCGGTGTCAGCGGGAGGCGTGGTCAGAAACCGCGAACGCCAGCGAGAATCAGCAGACGCCGGCCCCTTGAGTTTCCACGTACACGGCATAGAGCGACTGGCTCGCCGCCATGAACAGCCGGTTCCGTTTTGGGCCACCGAAGCACAGGTTGCCGCAGATTTCCGGGAGCAGGATCTGCCCAATCCGCGTGCCATCGGGGGCGAACACCTGCACCCCATCGTACCCGTCGCCCACCCATCCGGCCGCCACCCAGATGTTCCCGTCGATGTCGGCCCGAATGCCGTCGGCGAACCCGGCGACTTCCTTGCCATCCAGCTCCATCGCCATCGACACAAACTCTTTCCCCTTCGACAGCTTCTGGCCATCGATTACATCGAACACCTTGATGTTCTTCGGGGCGTCGGGGTAATGCGAGGCCCCGGTGTCGGCGATGTAGACCTTCTTGTAGTCGGGCGAGAAGCACAGCCCGTTCGGCTTGAACAACTCGTCGGTGACCTTCGTCACCTGCCCAGCCTTGTCAATCCGGTAGACCGCCTCCTTCAGTTCCAGCTTCCCCTTGTTCCCCTCGTAGTTCATCAGGCTTCCGTACCCCGGATCGGTGAACCACACGCTGCCATCGGGATGCACCGCTCCATCGTTGGGAGCGTTGAACGGCTTCCCGTCGAACCGGTCGGCGAGCACCGTCAGCTTCCCCGAGTGCTCGTACCGCACCACCCGGCGATTGCCATGCTCGAACGAAATCTGTCGCCCTTCGAAGTCGAACGTGTTGCCGTTCGAGTTGCCCGCCGGCTGATGAATGACACTGACGTGCCCATCTTCGTTCAGCCAGCGCAACTGCACGTCGTTCGGAATGTCGCTCCAGACCAGGTAGCGGCCCCCGCCGCACCACGCCGTCCCCTCGGCCCACAACATCCCCGTGTGCAGCCGCACAATAGGGGTGTTGCCAATCTTGATCTTCTCGAACCGCTTGTCCAGGGCGATGACATCGGCCTCGGGATAGCGGGCCGGGCCGGCGCCGGGCTCGTAAGCCGCGGCGGGACGCCCCTTGCGGTCCGCCGCCAGGGCGGTGGTGGCCAGCCCTGCGGCAGCGGTGGCGAGAAACGAGCGACGGGCCAACGTGGGCTGGCCGGACGTGGGCTGGGCGGCGGCCGCTTGAGCCCGGGCGGCAGCGATCTTCTCGGGAAACAGCATGGGAACCTCACAGGGCGGGAGAAACACGGCGGAATGCAACGTCCACAGCGGCGGTTTTAGCACGCCCCCCTGGCGTTTGCCACGCGACCCGGCTTGCCTCCCCGGTTCGCCCCGACCTACCATCGCCGCATGCCACGCTTTGCCGTCATTCTCCCCGCCGCCGGGCAGGGCACCCGCTTTTCCAGCCAGCACAACAAGACCCGCATCGACCTCGGGGGAGCCCCGGTCTGGCAGCGGTCGGCCGAGCATTTTCTGCGACGCCCAGACGTAGTGCAGGTGCTGCTGGTGCTCTCTCCCGCCGACCGGGCCAACTTCGAGTTGATCCACCAGGCCACGCTGCACCAGCTGGGCATTGAGGTGGTGACGGGCGGGGCCGAACGGGTCGATTCGGTGGGGAACGCACTGCTCAAGGTGCGGGCCGAGGCCGACTTCGTGGCGGTGCACGATGCCGCCCGGCCCTTGCTGCAGCCCGAGTGGATCGACCGCGTCTTCGCCGCCGCCGTCGAGACCGGGGCTGCGATCCTGGCGACTCCCATCACCAGCACGCTCAAGCGGGGCGATGCGGCCGGACGCATCTCGGGGACAGTCCCACGCACTGGCTTGTGGGCCGCCCAGACGCCCCAGGTGGCCCGCACCGCGTTGCTCCGCGAGGCCTATGCCCGCCGCGGCGATCTGGCCTCCACCGATGAAGCCCAGCTGATCGAGGCACTCGGGCATCCCGTCAAGCTGGTCACTGGGTCGCCCCTGAACATCAAGCTCACCACCCCGGAAGACTGGGAGTTCGCCCTGGCCGTCTGGGAGAGCTGGTCGCGAGAGCGTGCCTCCTGAGGCCCGGCTCGCGCGAGAATCACGCCCCCGGGGATTCGGGAGGGGTCCGCTGCCAGCATTCGGCGGGCTGATGGGCTCGCACCCCGGTCATGACCCGCGCCATCAGCACGATCCCCAGGCCGATGACGCCCAACCCGACCGTCGGACCGATCACGCCCCAGGCGGGCCAGCCCAGCGCATTGCACCAACTCCTGATCGCGAACACTGCAAACAGGGCGGCCAAAAGCAGCACGGTCATCCACACCGACAGCAGAATGAGCCACGGTGTGTCGATCAGGTTTCGCGTGCCAAACTCATGCGGCGAGGGGGGCCAGCGCCGCTCCGCCGCACAGGCCGACAGGATCGGATCGAGCCACACCGGGAGGCGAGCCCGGCGGGATCGCCAGACTCCCACCGCTCCGAACACCGCCGTGCCCAGCAGGCCCGCCAGCAGCACCAGCACCAGTGCGGGGAACCACTCGGGCATGGGGACTCGCTCTGGCGCCCGCGCCCCGGGGGGCTTCGTCGCGCCCGCAATGAACAACCAGAACACCAGCACGCAGAACGCGGCGACACTGATGCGGGCCGACCCACGCGCCCAGAGAAACCAGCGGCAGATACTCGCACGAGCCCGCCAGGAATCGACGCGACGCAGCCACCGCGCGGTCCGGAGGTCCTCCCACCCAAACCGCAGGCAGAAGACCGAAAAACCCAACGCCGGTTCCGCCGTCAGCTCAAAGACGAGAAAGGCCAGCAATCCCAGCCAGCCCCAGATCCACAGCGGTGGCCCAAGGTGCTTGGGCTCGTCCTCTGTGTGTTGGGCGCCGAAAAGTATCCGGGTCATGGAGGGTGGCACTCCGGGACGAAGGGGCGACTGCACAGAAGTCCTGCGCGGTGGAGCCGCCTTGATCTTACCGGAGGCCCTGCGACTCTGACCTCTCAGGGGAGCGAGCGCGGTGCACCAACGCCAACACCCTCGGACAGGCTCGCTGCCCAAGGGTGCGATTCACAGTCCCAAACCTGGCCCAGATTGGGAAAGCCGTGCGGCGAACGAATGGGCCACCCTGGCTCGACTCCTCGGCGGCTTAGCCCGTCGGCGGCTTGGCTGGTCTGTCCATCTGCCGAGTGCACCCGCAGCGGGAGCAACATGGCGATTGGATCAACGGTTCAATCCCTCACCACTTCGACGAAACCCAAACTCACAGCGATCGATCGGAAAGTACACACCGCACTGAGGCAACTCGACGTAAGTCTATGCCTTAGGCGCGGCGGCGGCGCAGGTTCCAATAGGTCGACAGCACTTCGAACAGGTCCGAGCTGATCTCGACATCTTCGGTGTCGAAGTCCCGCAGCCACGCCCGGCGACTTTGAGTCGCATCGGTCAGAATCGCGGCCAGTTCACCCAGCGAGATCGAGACGCGATCAACCGCGGGAGTCGAAACAGGGGTCTCTTCGCCAGTATAGAGCTTCAGACGGGATTGCATGGGGGAGGCGTCCGTGCCAGGGGGGAAAGTGGGCAATCCTGAGAAAGGATCGCGGAGGGGAAGGGGTCTCAGCATCTTGCTGACAACCCCCGGTACAATCAGGATCGGCCAACCGGCCACCGCCACTTGAGGCGAACAATGGAGTTCGCAATTTTTCCCCGAATCTACCGGGGACCACCCCGCCAAAGTCGCCACAAACCACCCAGCCCACCCAAACCCCCAACACCACTCCCCTCCCGGCCAGCTACGAGACCGCCCCCCCTCTCAGCCCGGCAATCCCCGACCCCCGCCCCCCAAAACTTCCTCTCGGCTGCCCCTCGCGGGAGCGATTCCCGGGAATTGATCGGCCCAAGAAAAGCTGTTAATTTGACCACAATCCCGGTTCGGCTCAGATCCCCCCCGGATCGCCGATTCTTCACCTGATGAGGGTTTTGATCATGCAGCGCACCGTCGTGCAGGGCGACTCTCGCCCGACAACTCCCGCCCCCCCAGCCCCCGCGGGCTTCACCCTCGTGGAATTGCTGGTGGTGATGGCGATCATCGGGATCCTGGTCGCCCTCCTCCTCCCCGCCGTCATGCAGGCCCGCGAGGCAGCCCGCCGGAAGGAATGTCTCAACAACATCCGGCAGATTTCCCTCGCGTCCCAGAACTATCTCGACGCACACCGGGTGTTCCCCTCGGGCTGGATCTGCAACCCCAACCTGCCCAACAGTCCCTGCAATGCCGCCGCCCCACGTGCTGGCCTGAAGGTCGACTTCGTCGACACCCAAACCTTCAAGCTCCCCAACAAGGCCCAATTAACCATCAACCCCCCGGTCAGCTGGGCCATCTCCGACCTCTGGGGCTGGCACGCCCTGATGCTTCCCCAGCTCGATCAATCGACGGTCAACATCGACTATCGCCGCCCCAAGAGCGATCCCCAGAACTGGTCGGGGATCCAGATGAAGCTGAAGATGTTCGAGTGCCCCAGTGCCGCCCTCGCGGCAGGACGCCCCGGCGGGCTCGGTTACAGCACCTACCGCGGCAGCATGGGAACCAACGGGACCAACGGCATTCTCTACATGAACAGTTCCGTGTCCGACAAATACATCCGGGACGGGATGAGCAACACCATCATCTTTGGGGAATCGCCCTACGGTTTCTGGGGCGACGCCCTCAGTTGTTGCGCGCGGGTCCCCATGCCCTCCGAGCAACGCGAGCAGTTTGACTGGATCAGTCCGCAGCAGAACGCGGGCGACAACATCTACCTCATCTTCGGCTTCGGGAGCTGGCACGATGAGATCACGCACTTCGCCTTGGCCGATGGCTCCTGCCGCGGGATCTCGAAGAGCATCGACAGCAGCGTGATGGTCGCCTACGCCACGCGGGATGGAAACGAACGAATCAGCCAGGAAGACTAATCCGGAAGGTCCTCGCGAGACGAAGTCCCCTCGGTGCCAGGCTGCGGTTGCCAAGGCCGCAGATGACGTGGCCTCGGATGACATGGCTGCTGGCGACCGGGTGTTGAACCCCTGTCGCAGGTGGGGGAGAGGGACTGGGCGAGACTTTTGACGAACAGCCCGTCCATTTGCTGAACAAATCGAGTGTGCGGGCCAGGAGATCGGGTATGCAACAGGCTGGTTTGAGTCATGTCCGCCTGGGTCGCCGCGGCCTGGTTCAGGCCGGGGCGTTGGGATTGCTGGGACTGGGCACAAGCCATGTGCGGGCCCTCCGGGGAGCCGACCGCACCGAGTCCCGCCCCGGTGCCGGGCGGGCT
>CAIUHT010000232.1 GCA_903898975.1 uncultured Planctomycetaceae bacterium | reverse complement strand
GCCTGACTCCCCGCCGCGAGCGGTGTCCGTTCGTGGATGCTGCGGGGCTGCACATCGGTGATCGCCTGCCGGCCGTTGGTCGCCCGGCCACCGGCCTGCTCCATCAAAAACGCGATCGGGCACGCTTCATACAGCAACCGCAGCTTTCCCTCGGGATGATCGTTCGTCGGGGGATACAGGAAGACGCCCCCCTTGAGCAGGGTGCGATGCACGTCGGCGACCATCGACCCCACGTACCGCGAAGAATACGACTTCCCGTTAAGCCCCCGCCGCAGCCCCGTGATGTATCGCTGATAAGCCGGTGGAAATGAGTCGTAATTCGCCTCGTTGACCGAATAATACTTCCCCTGCTGAGGCATCATGATGTTCTCGTGCGAGAGCACATACGCCCCGATCGCCGGATCCAGCGTGAAGCCATGCACCCCCCGCCCCACGCTGTAGACCAGCATGGTCGACGAGCCATACATCACGTAACCAGCCGCGATCTGTCGACAGCCCGGCTGCAGGACCCAGCGTTCGACATCCCGTTCGTCGGCGTCGGAAGGCCGCTTCAGGATCGAGAAGGTCGTCCCCACGCTGACCCCCACATCGATGTTCGACGAACCGTCGAGTGGGTCGAAGATGACGGCGTACTTCGCCCCCGGGTTGGCATGCTGGATGGTGATGGGCTGCTCGTTCTCTTCGGAGGCGAGAATCCCGATGCTCTCGCGGACGCTCAGGTTGTGCAGCAGCACCTCATTGGCGTAGACGTCGAGTTTCTGCTGAATCTCCCCCTGGACGTTGACCTGCCCCTGCTCGCCCAGGATGTCGCTCAGCCCGGCCCGCTGCACCTTGGCCTGGATCATCTTCGTCGCCAGCGTGATGCCCGACAGCAGCCACGAAAACTCACCTGACGCCCCGGGAAACCGCAGCTGCTCCTGCAGGATGTGCTGCTGCACCGTGACAATCAGTTTTCGTGTCGGCAAACTCATGCGCCTCTCCCTGGATGGTGTGACTCAAATCGAACTTCCGCACTCGCGGGCCCGGCCCATGCTGTCACCCTGGCCTCCCCCCGGGCGCTCGGGAGGGAGCCAGCGAACGGCAGGCGGCCCCGCAACGGAGCCGGCCGGGCCCCGGCCAGTCGCGGAGCGTGGCGGGACCGCGAAGACCCCTCCCCGTTCCAGCGGTCTCTGCTCGGCTGTCTCTGCTCAGGTCGTGTAGTCGGCGTTCAGCCGGACATATTCCGCCGTCAGGTCGCAGGTCCAGAACCGCACCGACTCGCCGCCCAGCGTCAGCTCCAGTTCGATCTTCACCCGCCGGTTGTTCCGGATGCTCTGCGACACTTCCTTCGCGTCGAACGCCACCGGGGCACCAGCCCGATACAGCAGCAGTCCATTCAGCCAGAGCGTCATCTGCTCCTCGGCGAGCGGCACCCCCGCGTAACCGGCGGCCGAGACAATTCGCCCCCAGTTCGGGTCGGCTCCCGTGATCGCCGTCTTCACCAGGGGTGAATCGGCGATCGATTTGGCAATCCGGAACGCCTCGGCCCGCGTCGGCAAGCCGCGGACTTCGATCTCGATCTCGTGATCGGCCCCCTCGGCATCCCGAATGATCTGCTGCGCGAGATCGGCCGCCAGTTCGTCGCAGGCCTGCTGCAGGCTGGCCCACTCGGCGGCATTGGCGGGTGCCCCGCCCGAGCGCCCGTTCGCCAGCAGCAGCACCGTGTCGCTGGTGCTCATGTGTCCTTCGACCGAGATGCAGTTGAAGCTGCGGTCTACGGCGTGCCTCAGCAGTGCGTCAGCCTCGCTGGGAGTCAGCACCGCGTCGGTCAGAATCGTCCCCAGCATGGTCGCCATGTTGGGGGCAATCATCGCGGCCCCCTTGCAGACCCCACTCAGCCGCACCGTCCGGCCTCCCAACTGCAGTTCCCGCGTCGACAGCTTGGGAACAGTGTCGGTTGTCATGATGCCCCGCGCGGCATCGAGCAGGTGCGCGGGACTTGCCCCCAGGGCCGACACCACCCGCGGAAATCCCGCCGCCAGCGTCTCCTTCGGCAGAAACCGCCCGATCACACCGGTCGAGCAGACCAGCATGTCGGCGGCTGGGCAGCCCAGCAGGCGGGCGACCTCGGCGGTCATCCACTCGGCATCGGCAAAGCCCCGTTCCCCGGTGCAGGCGTTCGAGTTGCCCGAGTTGATGACCACTCCCCGCGCAGTCGCACGGGGCACCCTGGATCGCGAGACCTTGACCGGCGCGCCGTGCACCAGGTTCGTGGTAAACACGCCCGCCGCCGAGGCGGGAACATCGGAGACAAACAGCGACAGGTCGAACACCTGGGGGTCTTTCTTGATCCCGCAATGCAGACCCGCCGCCCGAAATCCCTGGGGCAGGGGAAACACCGTCACAGACATGCCGCATCCATCGAATCGAGAGAGCAGGCGGAACGAAGTTGTGGAGCACACGTCCACATCACACGCCGCCAGGGCAGAATCAGCACACCCCCAAGGGAATTGGGGAGAGACAATCGGGCATCAGGTCAGTCGGCAGGTCACCCAGGAGGAAGTCATCTTCCCGGCAAGCGCCTCAGCAAGTGGTGAAACCCTCCGAGTTCGCCCGGGGACGGACCTTTCGGCCCCAACCGAACCGACCGGCGAAATCTTAGGCCGGGGGGCTTACTGGGCCCCCTTCCAGCGGGAGAGCAAGTCGTCGAGACGCTGGCGATTGACCTCTTGGGTGAAGGGATTCTCGTCGGGATTACCGCCCCCCATCATGGCTCCCATCATCCCGCCACCGGGACCGCCGGGCCCACCGGGAGGACCGCCGGGCCCACCGCCGCCCGGCGCACCGCCACCCGGTCCACCACCAGGGCCCCCTCGGCCGCCCCCCCCACCAAATCCACCGAAGCCACCTCCCCCGCGACCAAACGGCAGACTGATCTGCGCCAGCGCTTCATTCTGTTCGCTGGTCAAAATCTCTTCGAGCGACTTCTGCAGCGCGGTTGCCTCGTCGTTGGTCATCGTTTCGGCAGCGGCGGCCTCGGTCAGCAGCGGCGCCAGTTTGCCGACCTGCTCGGGGGTCAGTTCCACCCGCAGACTCAACTGCGGACGCGAGAGCAGTTCCAGCTTCCCCACCAGGCCAGTCAAGGCCCGCTTGCCGCCACCACCGCCACCGCCCCCCATC
>CAIUHT010000231.1 GCA_903898975.1 uncultured Planctomycetaceae bacterium | reverse complement strand
GCCTCGGCGGTCCGCTCCCGCCAGTCGAGCAGCGGATCGGTCGCCTGCTCGTAAGCCAGCAACTCCCGATCGAGTTCCGGAATCGACTTGAACGCCCCAACGGCGGCGTTGAGTTCATCCAGCAACGTGCTCGATTCCGACAGCGCCACCTCGGGAGCCAACGCCGCCAAGTACTCGGCATACCGGGTCCGCGCCTGCGCCACGTTGCCTCCCAGCCGCGCCGCGTCGGCCCGTACCGCCTTGGTCACCCACTTCGGAAACTCGGCCCGCGTCACCTCGAACAACTGGGCCGCCTGCGCCTCCCGGGTCCCGGCCGCGTACAGCCGGGCCATGTCGTGCCGCACAATCTGCGCCTGCAGGCTGGCCAGCGAACGCGAAATCTCCCGCAGCAGCTCAGGCCCGGTCCGCTTCTCACCCCGGAACTCCACCGTGTCCCCGGTTTCGAGCGCCGTCAGCGCCTGCTGAATCTCCTGCGACAGCCCCCGCACATCGGGAGTCTTCCGCTCGGGCAACTCGCTGAGGCTCGCCTCGGCTTTCTCTCGGAACTCCCCTTTCACCGCCTCGTCGACATCCCGCTGATCTTTCTCGAACATCCGCTCGGCCGCTTCGTAGATCGATGGATCGACCCACAGTGCCCCCGCCGCCAGGTCATCGAACAGCTCACGCAACGCCCCCTGCGCCTCCTCGCTCTTCGACTGCTTCAGCAGGCTTCTCACCCGGTTCAGCTTCTTCTCCCGCGCCTTCGTCTCGCTGATGAACTCCTTGGTCAGACGCCCCTGGATCCGCGCAAAATCCGGCTGCCCCTTGATTGTCGTCGACCATTTCTTCAGCTGTTCGACCGCATGACTGCCCCGTGCCTGCAGGTCGGCCCCCGCCACTTCGCGGGCGACCGACAGCAGTTGCCCCGCCTGCTGCAGACGCAACGCCTGTTTGTACGCCCCATTCATCGCGCCAATGTCCGACGCCAGCAGCTTCCGCTCTCCCAGTTCCTGCAACGTCCCCGCCAACCGCTCGGCCTCGGCCCCCAGCTTGCCCACCAACTCGCCCGCAGGACTCCCCTCCCGCACCGCCAGCAACGCCTCGGGCTGCGCTGCGACCCCGCGCTCATCCATCGCCCGCCCAGGGGACCCAACTGCCTCAGCCCCAGTCTTGTCCGGTGGGTCCTCGGCACGAACGGTCGCCCTCAGCCCCCAGCCCACGAACACCGCCAGCACCAATCCGCTGATCAGTCTTCCCATCCTGACACTACGCTGCAGATCGCTCATGGATTACTCGTTCGGGTTCGCAGTCTGAGTCGTTGTGAGCCGCGTGCTCGCGGAAAATGACCCCGTCACCGGGACCCGCCGCGACTGGTCGCTCCCCAAGACCTGCCCCGACACAATCTCCCCCTCCAGCACCTCGCCATCATCCACAAACAACTCCAGCTCGATCTCCGCCCCCTCTTCACTCGCCCAGACAGGGGCATTCGGTGCAGCCTGAAGATAGAGCTGCGCTCTGACACGGTGCCCCTCCAATGACTCCTCAAACCCGGGAGGGGTGATAAACCGCAGGTAAGCCGCAGGCCTCCCCGGCTCCGAATCTTTCTCCGAGTTGCTCAGCACCCACACCGTGGGCCACCCAGCCGCCAGCGTGTATTTCTTCAGGAAGCACGGCTTGAACACTTGTGCCCGATCCGCTGTGAGCTCCAGGAACGACTGATCCTTCGCCAGTTCCCTTGGCCGCGGACGACGCTCTTCAATCGGGTTCTCGACCAGCCGCGGTGCGTCACCCTGATCAACTGCACCACCTGGTGCGCCCCCGCTCGCCTGCTCTTCAGGTCCCCCATCGTCCGTGGACGCTGGCTCGGCGGATGGTGCCCCGGTCGTCCCGACCGCGGGAGTCCGCACCCTGTTCGCCACCGCAGGTTTGAAACCAGCTTCGCCCGCCCCTTGCGTCTCGCCCGCTGGCGTCGAGGCCGTTCCCTCGGCAGCCCCATCGCCCCCGTCGGCCGGCTTCGCCTGCGTGACCCGCTCCTTGCTCCGCGATCGCCCCTCTCCCCCCTTCGCCTTCTCGCCCGCTCCCCCCTGATTCCCGCCGGCGGGGGTTTGGGCCACGACCGGGGCCGCAGCCACCGAAACCTCCGGGTCATTGTCCTTCCCGCGCGAAAAGCTCCGCACCGCGGGCTTTCCGCCACATCCCGCCAGGTACAGACACACCACCAGCACCCAGGCTCCCGGCATCCCCTCGCCCCCAGGCCTCCGCAGAATTCCGCTCATTACGACAAGTCGGAACACGCCGTTTGCGATGCGGTGCCCCCGCCCCAGGCGCCCGCTCTGCTGGATGTCACTGGCCATCTTGCTCGTCTCCTCAGGTTCCCTTGGCCACACCTCGCGCGACCGCCGAATTTCAACTCCGCAGCCACCCGATCGGTTGACCTCGCCCGCTCAATTCACCGCCAGCGGTGCGCTCACCTGCTTCGTTTCCGCGTTCCACAACAAGGCATGCGGGCTAGCTGTCGACCCACCAATCAACCACCGCCCCGATTCGTCCAGCGACAGCAGATCCACCGTTTCCAAAAACTCCCTCCGCTTGTCCACAGTCAACTCCGCCGAGACCGCACTGCCATCCCCCTCTTCGAGATCCCAGAACGTAACCCCTTCCGCTCCGCCTCCCAAAATACGTTTGCCATCGGCTGAAAACAACAGCCGCACTGTCCCCGGTCCTCCGCCCCGCAACTCCTTGCGAATCTGCTTGGCTGTCAGGTCGTACAGCCGCAACGTCTGCGTGACATCCACCAGCGCCAACTGTCTGCGATCCCGCCCGAACGCCAGCGCCGTGACCAGCCCCTCCGTCTGCACCGGAACCCGCACCGCCCGCCTCCCCGCCGCCAGCTGTTGCACCAGCACATCCCCATTCCGCCGCACCATGCCCACCCGTTTCAAGTCGCCGTCCAACGCCCAGGCCTGCACCTCGGCGAATCCCTCGATCCTCACCTCTTCATCCCACTTTCCCGTCTTCAGGTCCAGCAGCTTGACCAGCCCATCTGGAGCCACGCTCACCAGCCGCGCCCCATCCTCCGAAAACTTCATTCGAGAGATGACCCCCGGACGCATCGCCAGCGACAGCCGCTCGCTTCCCTCGGGCAACTCCAACACCCGCAGCCGCCCGATCGGCTCGGCGAGCGCCACCAGCGTCCCCTTCGAAGACACCGCCGCCGCGCTCACCGGTTCCAGAACCCCCCCCACGTTCTTCCGCATGTCCCCCGTGGCCGGATCCCACAACTCCACCCGTCCCGACTGCGTCACCACCACTGCCGATCCGTCGGCGGCCATCCCTACCCCCACCAGGTGGTCACTCCGCCGGGCCGAGCCCGCCTGAGTCAACTCGGCGGACGTCGCCACAGTGCGAGACCTCCCCGCCGGCCAGAACCACCAGCCCCCCAGCAACAGCAGCAGTGCGGCGATCGCCCCTCCCAGGAGCTGGGGGTTGGCCAAGGCGCGCGACACCGCCTGCATCCCTCCCGGCCCGCGTTCGCTCGACGCCTCCCCCCCCTCATCGCCCTGCTCGCGCTCCCGACGGGTCACCTCCAACGCTTTTAATCGCTCCTCCGCCGAGGCCCGCAACGCGACTGCTTTCGCCCCCTGAAATTGCCCCGTCGCCCGCACCAGTCCCCGCAGCACAAAGGGGTCCTCATCCTCCAGCAGCACCGCCAGCGCCGACAACGTTCCCGGTTCCGCCAGGTGCCCCAGTGACACCGCCGCATGGTACCGCACCTCGCTGCTTGGGTCCCGCAGCGCTGGCAGCATCGCCTCGCAAGCCGCCCCCCCGCCCAGTTCGCCCAACGCCACCACCGTTCGCGCCCGCACCGTCGCCTCGGGGGCCGCCAACAGCGGCTTCAACACCTCCAGCCCCTGCGGATCGCCAATCCGACCCACCGCCCGAATCGCCGCCAGTCGATTCTCGAGATCCCCTTCCTTCTCGAAGAATTCGCTGAACGCCTTCAGCCCCTCCGGTTCCCCCAACGCCCCCAACGCCTCCGCAG
>CAIUHT010000230.1 GCA_903898975.1 uncultured Planctomycetaceae bacterium | reverse complement strand
TATCGAGGGAGTGCGGAGGGAAAAGACGGGATTCTGAGCGGTTTTATTTTCCAGCTTCTCCGGCATGCCGTTCGCTCTGCCCTAGAACTACATCAAGGTGTGTCTCGGTGCTGCGGGGTCGAGGGCCCTGTGCACTTGGGTAAGATCCTGGCACATGGCTTGGAAACGACACGCTCACGACCACGCTTTACCGAAGCAACTCGGAGGAACGACTCAATGGCCAAGAAGGAAACCAAGAGCTCCGGTGGGGGCAAACTGGTTCCACTGCACGACCGTGTGGTGTTGAAGCGGGATGAGGCTCTGGGGAAGACGGCGGGGGGCATCGTTCTGCCCGACACAGCGAAGGACAAGCCCCAGCGGGGGACGGTGGTGGCGGTGGGTGACGGGCACATTGGTCGGGATGGCAAGCGGCATGCCCTGACGCTGAAGCCCGGCGACCGAGTGATTTTCAGCTCCTATGCGGGCGACGAGATTGTGGTGGGCGACGAGAAGTTGCTGCTGCTCCGCGAGAGCGACGTGTTGGCGGTGTACTAGCCTGGTGGCGGTCCCCTCGGGTGAGGGGCCGGGCGGCTAGCGGAAAGGGCTTGTGCGACAGGTGCGTCGCGGTGAGCCCTTTCATGGGCACCTGTCGTCGGTGATGGTTGGTGCCAGTGATCGCGAGGGTGGAGCGTTCCTGGGGATGAAGTCATCCCGGGACCGAGATGAATGGGCGGGCAGATGGCCCGCAGGCAAGTCACGATTCCCCAGATTGACCCCGGTCCGGCGGGTGAAGCGTCCGGAGGAGAATGGTTCATGGCGAAGATGATTGCGTTCGACCAGGAAGCCCAAGAGAAAATTCGCGCGGGCGTGAGCAAGCTGGCCAAGGCGGTACGGGTGACCCTCGGTCCCCGTGGGCGGAACGTGATTCTGCAAAAGAGCTTTGGTTCGCCGACCGTGACCAAGGACGGCGTGACCGTGGCCCGCGAGATCGAACTGTCGGATAAGTTCGAAGATATGGGGGCGAAGATGGTTAAGGAGGTCGCCAGCAAGACCTCCGACGTGGCTGGTGATGGCACCACGACCGCGACCATCATGGCTGAGGCGGTCTACATCGAGGGTCTGCGGGCGGTGGTTTCGGGCGTCAACCCGGTCGAGATGAAGCGGGGCATGGACCAGGCGGTCGAGGACGTGGTCGCCAAGCTGAAGACCATGTCGATCGAGTGTCGCAACAAGAAGTCGATCGCCCAGGTCGCGACCGTCGCCGCGAACGGTGATTCGGAGATTGGCGACATCCTGGCCGACGCGATGGAAAAGGTTGGCAAGGATGGCGTGATCACCGTCGAAGAGAGCAAGAGCCTTAAGACGGATTACACGGTCGTCGAGGGGATGCAGTTTGACCGCGGATACCTCTCGCCCTACTTCGTCACAGACTCGACGACGATGGAGGCGGTGCTGGAAGACTGCTACGTCCTGATTCACGAGAAGAAGATCTCGAACATCAAGGACCTGGTCCCGGTGCTCGAGAAGGTGGTCAACGCCGGCAAGCCCCTGCTGATCATCGCCGAGGAAGTTGAGGGCGAGGCCCTGGCGACCTTGGTGATCAACAAGCTGCGAGGTACGTTCCGCTGCGTGGCGGTTAAGGCTCCCGGTTACGGCGACCGTCGGAAGGCGATGCTGCAAGATATCGCCATCATGGTCGGCGGCACAGCGGTCTTCGAAGACCTGGGAATTCAGCTCGAGAACCTGCAGCTGACCGACCTGGGTCGGGTGAAGAAGGTGGTCGTCGACAAGGACAACACCACCCTCATCGAAGGTCACGGCAAGAGCAGCGACATCAAGAACCGGATCGACCAGATCCGCCGCGAGCGCGAGAACTCGACCAGCGACTATGACCGCGAGAAGCTGGACGAGCGGATTGCCAAGCTGTCGGGGGGTGTGGCTCAGGTGAACGTCGGGGCCGCTACCGAAAGCGAAATGAAAGAGAAGAAGGCCCGCGTGGAAGACGCGTTGCACGCGACCCGGGCGGCGGTTGCGGAGGGGATTCTGCCGGGTGGTGGCGTGGCCCTGCTGCGGGCGTCGGGGCAGGTGAAGCCCCACGGTCTGTCAGACGACGCGATCACCGGGTACAACATTATCCTGAGGGCCTGCCGGGCTCCCGTCACACAGATTGCCAACAACGCCGGCGTGGACGGCGGGGTGATCTGTGAGAAGGTGGGGAACGAATCGGGCAACATGGGGTACAACGCCGCGACCGGGAAGATGGAAGACCTGGTCAAGAGCGGGATTATCGACCCGACCAAGGTAACCCGTTCGGCACTGCAGAACGCCGCTTCGGTGGCGACCCTGCTGCTGACCAGCGACGCCCTGATCGCCGAGAAGCCCAAGGACGAGAAGAAGAAGTCGGGTGGCCATGGCGACCACGACATGTACTAGGTCGCGGCCACTGGCCGTGTGAGGCCACCGAGAGGCGTGCTCACACGAGAAGTTGCTGCAACTGGGATAAGCATCACTCACGCCCCGGTCGATCGATTCGACCGGGGCGTAGTTGTTTTCGGGGAGTTGGGGGAGGGGGCCCCGAGCGGCGGCAGCCGGGGGGCAACCGGGACGGTCGGCTGAGCATTCGCCAAAGGTGCGACACGCAGCTCAATCGAGAGGGCTTAATCAAAACAGCTCGGACCGAAGGTTGCCGAGGCCTGATTGAGAGGAGCCCCAGCTGAGAGGAGCATGGGGGTGGAGGATGGCCGAAAAGCGGTGGTGTTTGCCCAGTCCGGTAAGGGCTACTTGCTCCGCGCCGGCTGATGTGACGGCGCAGAGGCCTGCGCTGGGTTCATTGATGAGGCCCGGGCAAGATAGCCGCCGAAATGGGGGGTGGGGCCGGGTTGCCCAAGTTTGTCAAAAGAGCGTTCCAGCCCGCCAAACGCTGGGAAGTGAAGCGATATGGAGTTTGGAGCCGTAGTCCGGGGTGGTTTTCCTGCCGTCAGGTACCAAAGAACTGGCGCCAGGAAATGAGCCCGACTGGCAACTGCGTTCGGGATAACTTGGCGCGATGGGGGCTAGTCACCCCACTGCTTGGAACAGTCGCCCTGTCTGAGGCCCTGCCGCCCCAAACCCCTGAAGTTCAACCGGTGGGCGCCGGGCTAGTTGCGTTGGGCGAACATCAGTCCGAGAGCCAAGCTGCTGGCTCCCCAGACTAGTGCCAGGATCGGGAGGGCCAAGGACCACCCGGCGGTCGCTGGCCACAGGGGCCAGACGCAGGCCAGCAACGCGACTCCTGCGGTGGCCAGCAGCGCCGAGATCGCCGATGACCGGCAGGGCACGGCATTCGAGGCCAAGCTGGCTACCGGTGCAATTTGACCAGCCGGGACCGCGGTCACCGCAGAACTCGCCGGAGCTTCGGTGAGCACTTGAGACACGGCAGCCACGGGAGGCGACTGAGAAACCAGACCAGCGGACTGCGAGGAAAACTCGAGCACCGCATTGGGCGACAGGGCCGCTTCGATGGTTGACATGGGGCGTCGGTGTGGATCGGGGAGCGCCTGAATTGCCTCTCGGGGCAAACTCGTGACTCCATTCTGTGTCGCCTTATTCAACCGGTCTCGGCCTCAAGAGTCAAGGAGTTCAGCGCGTGAATTTTGAATCAGGGGACAAGAACCCGTTTTTTCGGATTTCTTAAAAGATTCTTCAAATCGTTCAATCAAAGTTGGCTCATGTGAGGTGGAAATTTGTTTTCTCGCGCAGAGATTCTTGTCAAATACAGGGGATCTTGAGGTTCCTGGTGCGGTGACTGGACTGGTGAATGGAGTTATCTCCTCACAGCCCTGGCTGGGTCACAAGGTTGCCCGTCTTGACTGTTCCCTTGTGGACATTGAGTGGGATCGTGGCAAGTGCTGCTGATCTGCCATGGGCGTCCGGACCGAGCCTGCTCCGACCGGCGGGGGTCACTCTTGGTCGAGGGCCTCGAGTTCCTGCTTCAGCGGTCGGTAAGCGTACTGGTTCAGAACGGCGATCACCCCCCGGTCACTGTTGCTGCGCGCGACCGCTGCCTGGGCGTTGAGGGCGTCGTGCAGGGCTTCGACCGCGGTCTGCAACTGTGCAGCGTGCGTCTCGGCGTCTCCCGCACGTTTCGCAATCCCCGCCTTCCGTAACGCCTCGACACAGTTCATGTAGTTGAACGCGAAGTCGAGTCGGCGGGCCAGGTAGAGTGTCAGCGTCCGACCCTCGAGCGTCGAACGCTGATTGGCCCGGTACGCCTCGTTCATCCCCCGCAGATACAGTTGGCCCACCTGGCCCCACCACTCGGGCACGCTGTCGCCCCCCTCGTAGTGCTTTCTCAAGATTGAGGCGACCGGGAAGGCGAATCCCAGGTCGTGCTGCTCGATCAAGGCTGTCGCCTCTTCGATCGAAGCGAACACCAGCTTCAGCCGGTCCACCGCCCCGGCCCCACACAGGGGAGTCACCAGCCCGCTCAGGGCGGTCGCCGGGGTGACCTCCGCATCAAAAGCTGCCCGCGACAGGTAGTACGCGCTGTAGTCGAGGTCGCCGGGCATCCAGTACCGGGTCGAAAACCCCGCGAATCCCCCGGCCCGCAGCTCTCCCAGTTGCTCGTGCAACGCGGGGACCGACGACTGCGGGAGGACCCCGACATTGTCGTCGGCCAGCGTCAGGATCAGGCTGCTGTCGAGCTGGCTGGCGGGCAGGGTGCGGAGCAGCTCTCGCTGAGCGGCACTCTTTCGGGCTGTATAGTCGAGAAAGGCCAGCGTGCCCGCCCCCCCGGGCACAAGCTGCGGCAACAGGGGGAACAGCGCGGGATCGACCGACACCAGCACAGGCTGCACGGTGTGCCCGCGGGAACTGCGGAGGAGCGCCGGGTCGGCGAGCAGGGTCTGCAGAAAGTCGAGCGCAGCGACATTTCCACGCAGGGCCGCCTCCCCGCGATCGCCCGAGACGGTGACAGTCCGCTGCCGGGCGGCCTGGACCAGCTCTTCGAGCCGGGGCTTGGGGGAGAGTTTCGAGCGGGTCGCCAGTCGGTCCCAGGCCTCCGGCGCATGTGTGCTCCAGCCGGGGAACTCGGGGAGGGTCAGGTACAGTGCGTCGAGTTGCGGGTAGGCGTCGAGCGCCCCGCGGAGCTGGGCCTTGGCCAGCTGCTGCAGCGTTTCATCTCCGGGCCGCTGTTGAGCCCCAGGGCCAATGGTGAGCGAAGCGAGCTGATGCACCGCCTCGGCCCCGGGCAGATTGGGGGCGAACTCCCGGGGAAACTCAAGGGGTGACAGGAGCAGCCCGGTGGTCATGCCCAGCTCGTGGGCGGTGTCGAGAATGCCCCCGACAAGGCGCTCGCCCGCCTCCCGGCGGGCCTGGTAGTCGGTCAGCCCGGCGAAGTCTGGGTTCTCGAAGACCTTGGCCCCCTTGAACACCCCGCGACCAGCGATGTCACCATCGACCCGGTACGTCTTACCAAACCACAGGAGCGAGGTCTGCTTGGCGACCCCCTTGAATTCAAAATGCAGGAACGGCTGCCAAGGATAGATCGAGACAAGAATCCGGTTGTACTTGAGCTTGGCGAGTTGTCGAAGCATTTGCTTCTGCTCGGCCAGCCCCCACGACTCGGGACCGATGGGGAAGTCGTTGACCGTCCGCCAGGTGCGGAGGCGGAGCGTGGGCTCGAAGATGAGGTCAAAGTTGGCGGTGGTGAGCGGGGAGGGCTCGGCGGGAAAGACATCGCCATGCAGCAGGTAGCGGGCGCCCAACTGATGCCCCACCTCATAGGCTGCCCAGAGGGTGGCGACAGGGCTGCCCCCCCCGACCGCGAGCACTTCGCGATCTCCCAGCCGGACGCTGCGGAGGAGATGTCCCTGGTCACTGAGCTTGGGCCAGGTGGTGGCGACCGCGGCGAGGGCGCGGTTGGTGGCGGGGCTGCCGATGACGAACGTGGGCTCGGGCTGGGTGGGAAGCTGGGGGCCGAGGGTGGCCTGGGCCTTGTACAGCGACTCCAGCAGGCCGGCGAGTTCGCGGGCGGCAAACTGTTCGAGCGGCGGGGCCTGGGGGTCGATCACAATCGAGACGGCAGGACCCTCGGCGGCGGGCAAAACCGGGGTGGCGAGGCAGAGACCCGCGCCGAAGGCGAACAGGGGAAGCCAGCGACGGGTCATGGCAGTCTTACTCGCAGGAGGGAGGGGGCGCAGGGGGAAGGGGCCCAGAAAGAGATGGTCGCGGCGAACGGGAGGCCCCGGGCTTCGGGCTTGAGGATCGGGGATCGAGTTTCAGGTGAGGCCCTAGCGATCGCCGACGCAGAAAATCTGTTCGCGGGTGCGGATGTAAAGTCGGCCGTCGGCGATGGCGGGGGTGGCGACGCAGGGTTCGCCCATGTCGTTCTTGGCCAGTACTTCAAGCTTGGGCCCTTGGGCCAGCACGGTGATGAAGCCGTTTTCCCCGGTCACGTAGATCTTGCCATCACCGGCGACGGGGCTGCTGTAGTAGTCCCCCAGGTTGCCGATGCGGGACATCTTCCAGAGGGTGTCCCCTTTTTCGATATCGAACGAACTGGAGATTCCCCCGCGTTTGACAATGAACAGTTGGCGACCGACCACGAGGGGCGAGACCATGTTCGAGGGAGAGGTGTTCTTTAGGTTCCAGAGAAGGTGAGTGGCGGTGATGTCTCCCTGGCCACCGCCGCGAACCGCCTGGATGGTGGCACCCCCGCCGACCATGTTGTCGGGGGACTGGAAGGCGGTGTCGAGTTCGGCTTCCTGGAGGCGGCCGTTGCCGTCGCGGTCGGAGGTGCCGAAGCGGGGGCGGAACTCGGCCGGGGTTTCTTCGAGGGTCAGTTCGCCATCCTGGTCGGTGTCGAGCCATTCGAGCAGGGCGAACTTGAGGGTTCGTTTTTCATCGCCGTAGCTCTGGCAAGAGATGTAGACCACGCCGTCCTTCACGACGGGTGAGGTCATCATGGTGCGGAGCAGGGTGTTGCAGGTCCAGCGTTCACTCCCGTTGGTGGGGTTGTAGCCTTTGAGCTTGCCCGAGCCCGAGATGACGATGTCGACCTGCCCCTCGGCCTCGCAGATGACGGGGACGGCGTAACCGGCGAGCATGTCGGGGCGGGCGGTCTGCCAGTTCTGCTCGCCAGTGCGGGCGTCGAGCGAAACGAGGCGGGGGGCGAGATCGTCATCCTGGCAGAAGATCACCTGCCCGTCATAGACAATGGGGGAACTCGCCGCCCCCCAGTCCATGAGATAGGCCGGTTGAGGGAGTGGTGTCTTCCAGAGGTCGGCACCCGACTCGGCGTTGAGGGCCAGCATGCCCAGCGTGCTGAAGTAGCAGAAGACCCGTTCGCCATCGGTGGCGGGGGTCGAGGAGGCGTGGCTGTTGGGCGGGGTGATGCGGGGGAGTTTGCCCGCGTCGAATTCGCGACGCCACAGCAGTTTTCCATCGGCGGCACCGTGAGCCGAGACGACGAAGGTCTTGCCACCCACAAAGGCGGTCACGAACACCCGGCCGCGGGAGACAATCGGGCAGGCGACGCCATCGCCAACCTGGGCCCGCCAAAGGACCTTGTTCTCGAACGAAAATTCGGTCGGGAGGGGAGTCGTGGACGACGACACTCCACTGGCGTTGGGGCCGCGGAATTGGGGCCACTCTTCGGCCTTCCCGCGGTTGAGCGGGAGGAGGGCGAGGGTCACAGCCAGGCCAGGGAGGAACTGGCTGAACCACGACGGCCGGTTGGGTCGGTGCCGGGCGGGACTCGAGGCCCAAGTTGGTTCGAACAACATCGCGGCAGACTCCTGTGGAAAGGGAGTGGGCAGGAGCGGGTATCGTACTGACGGGCTGTGAGAGGGAAAAGCAAGCCCCGAGAGCTGACGTTCCCCAAGAGGACTGTCACAGGTTTCGCCCCAAAAGAAATGTCACAGGCTCGGTTGTGAGTGGGAACCACAGCAGCGTGCGGGGCGAACTGACGCGAAGTCGCCGAACTGGCCCAGGGAATGGGGTGCGCGGGACGATTTTGGGGACACCCGTGACGCGAAAAGTGGGAAAGGTGGGTGGGAAGTGCGTTGGAGGGAAGGAGGCAAGTTTTGTGGCTGGGGGAGATTCTCGGGGGGGAAGGGGGCCGACATTCGAGGCGAGCGCGGGCGAGGTCGGCTTTTCCGGTTGCCCCCACTGGAAATCGCCGATATTTTTGGACAGTCACACACGCATTCCGTTCCATCCCGAAGGGTGGCACGAGTCTCTTTCGGCCGCGTCCGGTGGGTTGGTCATGTTGAATCTGTCGTCTGCTGGTGCCCAGCAGTTTTGTGACGGGCTGACTCGCCGGGGCTTTTTGCAGGTCGGTTCGCTGGGGGCGTTCGGGCTGTCGCTGAGCGACCTGTTGCGGAACTCGGCGCGAGGGGCTGACTCGGCGGGGCGAACGCGGGGGCATGCCTCGAATCGCTCGGTGATCCTGATCTGGCAGCATGGGGGGCCGTCGCAGCTCGACACGTTCGACATGAAGCCCGAGGCCCCCGCGGAAGTCCGCGGGCCGTGGCGCCCGGTTGCGTCGTCGCTCCCGGGGCTGGATGTCTGCGAGTTGTGCCCCGAGCAGGGGCGGGTGATGGATCGCTGCTCGGTGATTCGCAGCTTTTCGCACGGGAATGGCGATCACTGGGCGGCCGCCCACTGGATGCTGACCGGACGCACGGGGGCGAATGGGTCGGATCGACCGGCCCGCCAGCCTTCGATGGGGTCGGTCGCCGCGCACCTGCTGGGGCCCCGGCAGCCCGGCGCGCTGGCCTCGGTCAACATGAACGACGGGGGCTTTGGGTACCACGGGGGGGCGTGGTTGGGAGTCTCGGCGAACCCGTTTGGCTACGGCGACTACAGCTACGGGAACGAGGCGGGTAAGCTCCCGACCGGGGACGACAAGAGCTTCTCGCTGGTGGAGGGGTTGACCAGCGACCGCTTGAACACGCGGGTCTCGCTCCAGCAGGGGCTGGACAGCCTGAACCGCCGACTCGACACCAATCCGGTCTTTCGGCAATTGGACCGGGTCGATCAGCAGGCGGTCGAGATTGTGCTGTCGGGAAGGGTTCGCGGGGCGTTCCAGCTCGATCGCGAGAGCCCGGCGACGCGGGACCGATACGGAGACGGGTGGGGAGCCCAGGCATTGCTCGCCCGGCGACTCATCGAGGCGGGAGTTCGCTTTGTCTCGCTGAACACCGGCTACTGGGACGACCATGGGAACATCAAGGGGGCGCTCGACAACAAGATGCCCCGGCACGACCGCGCGGTGGGGGTGCTGATCCAGGACCTCGCTGAGCGGGGCATGCTGGACGACACCCTCGTGATTTCGGCCGGAGAATTTGGCCGGACGCCAGTAATCAACAAGGACGCCGGTCGCGACCACTGGCCCCAGGCGCAGAGCGTGTTGCTGGCGGGCGGGGGCTATCGGCACGGCCAGGTGATTGGCAGCACGAACGCCAAGGCCGAGTACCCCACGTCGCGGAAAGTGGGCGTCGAAGATTTCTGCGCGATTGTCTATCACGCGCTCGGTCTGAAGTCTGACGACAGCCTGATCGACCGCTCGGGCCGGCCCATGCACCTGTTGCCCGGGGGCGAAGTGCCCCGCGAATTGCTGTAAGGCCCCACGATCGCGTGTGCAGCGCCGGATTTCGAGACCGCTCGCGTCTCCGCGTGTCGGCGCGGCCACTCCCCTTCCCGCGACGTGCCACCCGCGGGGGCTGGGCAAAGATCGGTTCGGCATGATCGCCTCACGAATCGTGATCTGACGAGGCGACCACGCCCCGGCTGGGCCCGTTCGCAACCTTCGACTCAGCCCACTGCGGGGGCCTGAACCGACTGGGGAAAGCAGCCGACTCGCGGCCAACCGACAGCTTGTCGCCTGGCTTCGGCCCCTCGGGGGTGTCGCTGGGGGAAGCCTCGTTGGCCGGCGCCTCGCTGCCCGGCCGTTCGTTGCCCTCCGGATCGTTGCCCTGTGGTTCGCCACCCTGTGATTCGCCGCCCTGTAGTTCGTTTCGCGAGCCCGGTTCAGGCGTCGGCGTTTCTGCTGCTGCTGCTGCGTCATCGGCCAATTGATACAGCGGCAAGTGGCGGTAGTTGACCTCGAGGCAGAGCACGCACAGGCAGGTGAGGTAGAGCCGTCCTCCCTTGTCAGCGTTCTCGTCGGGGTGACCGGGGGGCTGTCGAGGGTGCCAGCTTCCCAGTGCCTGTCGGCCCGATTTCACTTGGTTCAGCACCAGTTCCCGGCGGAGTTCCTCTTCCCAGGTCCGCCACTCCTCCCCCTGCAGGTTGTGCAGCACCTGGGCGGTGTAGTACCACTGATAGACATTCCGGCGGCCCGCCTGCCAGCGGGGTCGCTGCGGTTCTTCCAACAGAAAGCGGACTCCGTCGCGGAGGGCGGGATGGTCGGCGGGCCAGCCCAGGTACTGCCGGCAGAGCAACCCTTCCGCGGTCATCGCCGTCGATCCACTGCGGGAGGTGGGTTCGTAGCGATAGCGAGAGCCGCTCTCGAGTTGCACGAGGTCCAGAAAGCCACTCGCCCGCTCAAGGACTCCCGGGGGAGGTTGCAGCCCCGCCATCCGCCCCGTCTGCAAGGCAAGCAACTGCCAGCCAAACACCGAGAGGTCGCCTTCGCTTCCCGCGCGATACTTCCATCCCCCGGTGCGGGGATGTTGGGCGGCGTGGATGTAGCCCAGGCCCGCCTCGACCGCCTGCCGAAGTCGCGGGGTGGGCTCGAGCACGAGCAGTTCGGCCAGTGCCATGGTGGCCTGCGCGTGGGCATAGAACGAGGCGTTCTCCCCCTCCTGCTGCGAGTCGTAAAAGTCGCCCGACTGTTCGCCTCCCCGTTTCTGCACCGACAGCAGCCACTCGACCCCCTTGGCCACCTGGCTGGCGTGGTCCCCCACGGTGGTGGTGTGGCCGGCACCCAAAAAACAGAGCAGTGCGAGCGCGGTGGCACCAGTGTCGGTGTGCAGGCTGCCCGGGTCGGGATAGCCGCGGTCGAGTGACCAGTGCCCGTCATCCGCCTGCTGACGGGCCAGCCAGGTCAGACCGCGATCGACAGCCGTCTCGCTTTCGGCGGTGCTGCCAAGTTCAAACCGCTGTGGGCGGGGAAGATCGCGGCTGCGGGCGGCGAGTGCCCCCTGCACGGCGACCTGCGTGGGCGCTCGGACCGGCGTGGGCAGCGCCCCCGCGTCCAAGTCGGACGGCGTCTTCGCCCCCGCGCGGGGCACCGGCCCCACCGGAGCGACGGGAGAGATCTCTACGGGGATTGGCAGGGG
>CAIUHT010000229.1 GCA_903898975.1 uncultured Planctomycetaceae bacterium | reverse complement strand
TTGATGATTGTGCTGTTCACCGCGATTTTCTCGACCATTTCGATCATTGAAGATCGGCGGGAAGGGTTTCTGCAGGGAGTGCTGGCCGCCCCCGTGTCGAGGCTCTCGATCGTGCTGGGCAAGGTGCTGGGGGGAGCCGCCCTGGCCATGCTGCAGGCAGGCCTGTTCCTCGCGCTCGCCCCCACCCAGGGAATGTCGCTGGCGTTTCCCGGAGTGCTGCTGGTGCTGCTGTTCCTGGCGCTGCTGGCGGTCGCGCTCACCGCCCTGGGCTTCCTGATCGCCTGGCCGCTCGATTCCACGCAGGGGTTCCACGCCATCATGAGCATTTTTTTGCTGCCGATGTGGCTGCTGTCGGGCTCGTTCTTTCCTCCCGAGGGGGCCGGCTGGCTGCGGTGGATCATTGCGGTGAACCCGCTGACTTACGGACTGGCGGGGCTCCGTCGGCTGCTCTACCTGCCGCGCGAGCTCCCCGAGGGAAGTGGGCTCCCCTCTCTGGGCGTCTCGGTGGCGGTCTCGGTGCTCTTCTGCGTCACCTGCGTGGGGCTGGCGGCGTGGCTGGCCAATCGCCGCACGGTTTCGGATGCCCGCTGATGACTCGTGCCGCGGTGGGTCCTAGACTTTTGAAGTCACCAATTCCTCTCCCCCCTCGTTCCATGATCCGCCACGCCCCTGAGTTGCGACTGTTTGACCGGCTGACAGCCCACCTTGCGGCTGGTCTTGTGGTCTGTCTGATGACGTTCGCGACTGGCTGTGGATCTGCCTTTGCCCAGGAGGCGAAGACCGAGGCTGACGCCGCCGCCTCAGACGCCGCCGCCCCGGACGCAGTCGGTGGCGATGCATTGGCTGAGGAAGCCGCCCGCCCTCAGGCGGGGGCTCCCGTTCTGCCGAAGTGGGATCCCGCCGGGATCGCCGACTTCGAACTCGAAGAGTGCCGGGGGCGGAAGGTGACCAAGGCCGACCTGCTGGGTCAGCCCTGGCTGGCGGCGTTTGTCTTCACCCGCTGTGCCGGTCCCTGCCCGCTGGTGAGTGGGGAGATGAAGAAACTGCAAGAGGCGACCCGCGACATTCCTCTGCGGCTGGTGACAATCACCGTCGATCCCGACCGTGATACCCCCGAGACCCTGAAGCGGTACGCCGACAACCTGGGGGCCGATCCCGAACGCTGGTGGTTTCTGACCGGCGACAAGGCGACGATCTTCGGCCTGGTGCGGAAGAGCTTCAAGATGATTGTGGACGATGATCCGACCGCCCCGCCCGGCTTCGAGGTCATCCACAGCGTGGAGATCATGCATGTGGATGCCGGAGGGGTGGTCATTGGCCGATACAACGCCAAGAACGACGTGCAGATGTCGCGACTGCGGAAGGTGGTGCTGGGCCAAATGACTCCGCAGCGGGCCCAGGAACTGAACGCGGTCGTCGAACCACTTCCCGGAGCGCAGGGGGTCGCAGACGACGCCGTGGCGGCACCAGCCGCGAACGCCGCGACGGGCGATCGCCCCCCGATTCCCACCTGGCTGGCCCGGTTGCCGGGGGTGAATGCGACCCTCAACCTGTTGGCCACCTGCTGCCTGGTCGGCGGCTTCCTGGCGATCAAGCGGGGCGATCAGCGGGCCCATGGGGCGGCGATGATTTCGGCCCTGGTCACTTCGGCCTGCTTCCTGGCCTGCTACCTCACCTATCACTTTGGGTTGAAGCACTACACGGGAGCCAGCTCTCAGCCATATCGCGGCCCCGAGAGCCTGCGGCTTCTGTACTACTGTATCCTGGTGCCCCACATCCTGCTGGCCCCCGTGGCGACCGGCCTGGCTCTAGGGAGCGCCTGGCTGGCCTGGCGGCGGAAGTGGCCTCAGCATCGGCGCCTGGCGAAGTTCACCTTCCCAATCTGGCTGTACGTGTCGGTCACCGGTGTTATCATCTACGTGATGGTGTACCTGTTGCCGGTCCAAACCGCAGTCGCGGCCGGTTCGAACTGA
>CAIUHT010000228.1 GCA_903898975.1 uncultured Planctomycetaceae bacterium | reverse complement strand
GGCAGACTGGGCTCGCGCGGCGACTGAAAGGCCCAGTGAGCCCGCCGGGCTGCCTCATCAGGAGCGGTCCAACCGTCGACAGAATCCTGCCGGGGGTCGGGCGCACCCCGGCGGACCCATTCGGTGAACTCGGCGACCACCTCGGGCGGCAAACGCTTTTTGGGTGGCATCGACCGCGCCAGGTCGGGCTCGGCGATCCGTTCGAGCAGCAAACTGGCTGCGGGATCACCCGGCACGACGGCGGGACCCGAGTCGCCCCCCTGCCGCAATCCAGCGGCTGTGTCGAGGGCGAGCCCCGCCTGCATTTTGTCGGGCAGGCGCGAAGAGTGGCAGGCGAAGCACTCGGTGACCAGGACCGGACGAATCTTCCGTTCGAAAAAAGCGATGTCTTCGGGCGTCGGGGGGGGCGACCCCTCGGCGGGAGGGTCTGCGGAAGAGTCCGTCGGTGTCCCGCCGGTCGCTTCAACCCGCGACTGGCCCGAGTCGGGTTCCGCAGGCGACTGGCCGGACCGTGTTGTTTCGGCCTGAGTCTGGCCGATTTGAGTCTGGCCGAGGCAGTCGCTTGAGAAAAAGCCGGCGAATTGGACCACGACCAGCCCGGCCCAGAGCGACGGTGCGAAGCCAGACCGGCACCGAAATTGTGTGGGGAGGGAAACCGGGAGGTGTGCCATGGCAACCCCGCAAAGACTTTGCTGGACGAATCGAGCCCGACCACAATCCCCCCCTCACGTCACCAGAGTTTAACGTACCGGAGGTCCAACCGGGGAGTTCCTGGCGGGGCCAGACAGTTGAGGAGGCAGCAGACTGAGAACAGCAGACCGAACCGATCAGAGCGGACCGATAGAAGCAGGCAGGTACCTAGAAGCAGACAGGCAACAGCCGGATGGAAAAATCGATCGATTTTTCCGCGTAAACAAGCGGGGCCGGCTGTTGGTTGTCGGAAGAGAATTCGCCGGGAGGGTCCAGGCTTCGAAGCTGTGGTGGCGACTACCGTCATGCTTCGGGGTCGGGGTACAATCATTTCCATTCCCTTCTGAAGTGGGCCACGCATGCCGTTCCAAGAGCTACCCAGTACCTGCCACCTGCTGGTGAATCGGTTGGGGTCCGGCGTGCACGACGCCGAGGCCTGGAACCGCTTCGTCGCCATGTATGGCCCGCACATCATTTCCTGGTGTCGCGGCTATGGCCTGCAGGAGGCCGATGCCAACGACGTGGCCCAGGATGTGTTGCTGAAGATCTGCCGGGTCATCCCGCGGTTCGAGTACGACCCTACGCGGACGTTTCGGGGCTGGTTGCGATCCGTGGTCCACTCCGCCTGGTACGACTGGACGGCGGAACGCCGGCGGGCCTCGCGGGAGGGGTTGCGGCAGTGCGACGTCGGAGGCTCGCTGGAGGAAGCGCCGGCGCGACAGGACCTTTTGCAGCGGCTGGAGGCGGCGTTCGATCAGGAACTGCTGCAGACCGCCCAGCAGCGAATTCAGCAGAGGATCGAACCGCGGACCTGGCAGATCTTCGAACTGTTGGCAATCGAGCAGCGGCCGCTGCGGGAAGTCGCCGAGCAGTTCGACATGCGTCCGGGCTCGGTGCAGGCGGCTCGGTACAAGGTTCAGAAGCTGTTGCGAGATGAAGTGGCCGAGTTGGAAAAGATGCGTTGACCGGTTGGCCCGGGTGTCGTGGTTCGGGAGTGATGCAGCGTTGAGCGGCTTTCCGGTCGAGTGCCTTACCCAGGGGCGAGAAGCGAACTTGGAGCTGGTCGACCACCGGGGTCGCCCGCAGTGAATGACAGTCAAATTGCTGGACAGCCTCCCGCCTGGTGGGAGGATCGCGTTACGGATTGAGGAACAGTCAAGTGAGCGGAAACGAAAGTCGAGAGACAAGCCCACCCTCAGCTGGCGGGCCCCTCGGGAACTCACGGTCTGATGACGTGATGCGGACAGGCTGTCCTCCGTTGGACAGCTGGCATGATCTGCTGAGCGATCGGACAGATCCGCACGATCGCGATTCCCTCGAGCGTCACCTGGAGGAGTGCTCACACTGTCTCGACACCCTGGCGGTGCTCGCCGGGGAGGACACGAAAACAGGAGACTCGGCGCAGGGTCTGCCCCCGGCGGTGATGGAGGTCCTGCCTGCTTCGTCGCGCGAGCTGTTGGAACGGCTGGCGCAGCCGCAGACGTTTCGGAAGGAATTGGCCGAGGTGGCCCGGGCCCAGCCCATTCCGCAGATTGAAGGGCTGGACGATCTCACCGAGGTGGGGCGCGGGGGGGCGGGGGTGGTGTACCGGGCCCGGCAGCGGGCGACGAACAGGCTGGTGGCGGTCAAGTTGCTGTCGCTCGGGCCAAGTCGGCAGGGGTCGGCCCGCATTCTGCGTGAAGCCGAGTTGTTGGGGCGGCTGCGTCATCCGAACGTGGTGACGATTCATGCGTCCGGGGTCTCTGCGGGCTCTCCCTATCTGCTGATGGAGTGGCTCGCGGGAGGAACGCTGCAGCAGCAGATTGAGCGAGGAGAGGTTGCGATCGGCCAGGCGGTGCGGTGGACGATCGATCTGACGCAGGCGGTCGCAGCCGCTCATGCGCTCGGAATCATCCACCGCGATTTGAAGCCAGCCAATGTGCTGCTGGAACCGGCGGCCGAACCTGGAGAGCCCGCCATGGTGAAGCTGACCGATTTCGGTCTGGCGGCGGACCAGGCGAGCGACCAGAGCCTGACCGTGTCGGGGCAGGTGCTGGGGACACCGCACTACATGGCACCCGAGCAGACTGGTCTGCTGCCAAACCTGGGGGAGCCGGGCCCAGCCTGCGACGTCTACGGCCTGGGGGCGATCCTGTTTGCGCTGCTGGCGGGGCGGCCACCGCATGGAGGCGACTCGACTTCGCAAACGCTGCTGCGTGTATCGGAACAGGAGCCCCCGTCGGTCTCCCGACACCGTGCCGATGTTCCCTTTGACCTGGCGACCATTGTCGCCAAGTGTCTGCGGCAGCATCCCGCCGAGCGGTACGCATCGGCGCGGGAACTGGCCGAGGACCTGCAGCGGTTCGTGAGCGGGCGGCCGATCCTGGCCCGGCCCTACTCGCTGACAGAGCAGATCGCGAAATGGGTGCGACGTCGACCGATGTCGGCGGTGGCTCTCGTGTTAGGCTGCGCGCTGCTTGGGGGTTCGGTCTGGTCGGATCTGAACTTCAGAATCCTCGACCGCAAAGTTCGTATGTTGAATGTGGAGATCAAAGACCTCGATGGCCAGCGCAGCCAGGCACTGCGGGCGCTCCAAGTGACGCAGGATGCCCAGAGATCTGCCGATGAGCAGCTGGCCGAGTTCACCTCCCAGCTCGATGAATCTCGGCGGCAGGTCACGGCATCAAAACGGCAGCTTGAGCTGACCGCACGCGCGCAGGAACAGATGATGTCCCGGTTGCGGCAGCAAGTCAAGGCGTTCCACTCGCACGTTTTTCAGCAGCAGGACATGCTGTTGCGTACCGACGTTCCTTATGACAAGGAGGGGCGGCAGCAATTGCTGCACTTTCGCTACATGTGCGAGGCGAACATTCAGCAAGGGCTGTATCAGAATCTCAATGACATTGAGCTGACATCCCAGCTGGCAAAGCTGCTCCTTAAGCTCGCACACTTCTGGGAGCGGCAGAGAGAGAACGAAAAAGCACTTGCTGATTTTCCAACCGCATTAGGGGAGGCCTTGCGTTGCACCGATCTGGTTGCCGAGGTCACCGCCGACAAGACCGATCGGCCGCATTTCCTTTCCATGCACATCGAGGCGAAGACGCGGTGGCTCCAGTATACGCGGAACCCAGACCTTGATTCGCCTCCAGATGAAGTCCAGCGAGATCGCGCCTGCGAACTGGCCGGATTACTTTCAAGTGTCGAGGGGCGGGCCACGGTCTCTTTGGACCCTGAATGGACCACTAACTGCCTGCTGATGATCGACTGGGGGGTTTCCCACGAGGAAGCGCAACGTCTTGCACAGGACCTGACGGACAATGTCGCAACCCTGGTTATGCACCGGAAGGATCAGTCGGACAGCGAGGATGAACCGGACCACTGGGTATTGTGGCTCAGTCTTCTTCGCACTCAGGCAACACTGGAGTTAAGCAGGAATCCCGGTAAAATCGAGAGGCTCATTGAGGAAATGCGACGTGTTGTCCGAGAGGGCAGAGCGCGGCGCGAATCCTGTTATGAACATTACCTTGTGATCCAACTTGATACGTTGAGACACTGGTGCAAAGACGCCGTGGACAGGCGGGATGAGGTCGCCTTGCTCGAGCGGCTGGCGACCTGGCGGGAATGTTTCGAGGAGGTTTTGGTGGTGGGCAAAAAATCCCTCCAAGATCACATCACAGTCGCCGGCCGGCTGGTTCCCCTGGAAGCCAGGCTGCTGCAGCGTCTTGGAAAGCGGAGTGCGGCCCGCGAGTTACTGCTTTGGTTGCTGAAACGTGCCGACGAGCAGGCCCCCAGGGGACCGCCAGCTTCCTTACCTTGGGAACACTTTCAGGCGCGCGCCCGGATTGCGATGGCCCAGTTGGACCTGTCTGAGGGACGACGTGACAGGGCGACACAATCATTGAATGAGGCGCTAAATCGCTTGGCTCGTTGGATCTCCGATCCCAAGAATGCTCAAGCGGCTTATGAAGTTTGGTTCGATGCCCGACTGACAGTGGTTGAGGCCCGCGGACCCGAAGTGCCCTTCGAACTCGTGCATCGCGAACTGCTCGATCTGTATCCCCATTGTCCCGGAAACATTCAGAGCCGGAACCGTTACGCGCGTACCTTGTTCGATACGGCCCTCCGCGCCGGTCAGATCAACGCCGCTCGCAAGGCCCTGTCAATCATCCAGGATGAGCATCCTCGAGAGCTCGAGGTCGGTGAAGAGTGCAACGGTGCCAATCTGAGGAAGTGTCTCGAGTCGATCCTCGAAGCGACTGAAAACTTTGCACTCTGAGTGTCCCTGGCACACTTGTGTTTCTCCAGCTTTAAACAGCGTTGTCGCGAGGCGGAACTCTCACTTGGCTGGTCCTATCCGATCCTCAACTTCGGCTGGCGCTCCACTGGAATGGTGTCGTCAGTTGAGCTGGTGGCGAGTCTCTGTCGTTGGCATTGTTTGTTGGAAACAAATGAGAGAGGTTGCCGAGGCGGGAGTATCGACGGTCTCGGTGGGGCTCACCTTGGAATGTTGTCAAAAGAATAGTAATGCACGCATGTCCTTTTTCGCATGACATCGAGACCCTTACGCCGAGTTGGCCCCAAGGTTGTCTTCCTCGCATCAGCCATCTCCCCGGAACTGGCACGCTCGGGCGGACTGTTCGAAAGAGATGCAAAGCGATTCCAGCAAATGGTTTGCGACCTTTGGTTAGTGGGGCAGGCCAGTCGCGATTCCTGAAAATGGGAATATTGCGGGTCTGGTGCTAGAGAATCGTTCGAGCATCAGTAAGTCCAGCTGGAGGGACTCCTTGGCTGTGTCTTCCTGCTGCGTTCAGGTTTTGACCGTTGTGAAACCCCTGTC
>CAIUHT010000227.1 GCA_903898975.1 uncultured Planctomycetaceae bacterium | reverse complement strand
CGGGGGACCCATCATGCCCCCCCCCATCATCTTGGCCATATCAGCCATCTGACCGGGATTGGGAGCCCCCGCACCCGGCCCCCCTGCCATCGCACCGGGCGCCCCGCCAGGGGCACCGGCCGCAGGTGGCGGGCTATTGGTTGCGGCAGCGCCGCCCTGGGGCTGACTGCTGTCGCCGCCCCCGCCGCAGCCGCTCAAAATCGCGGCCCACAACAATCCGCCCACCCACAGATGAATGCGACGCATGTCAAGATTCCCCAAGAAGGGACCGACCTGAACCGCGGAATGGTTCCGCTCGTCCGAGTCAGCTCAAAAATCACTCAACGCGAATCTACGGATCTGAAAAGACAGACAGGATTTGATTCCTGGAAGCAGAACCATCGATCGACCGAGACCCATCCGATTGATCCGAGCGATTGACTGCTATGCCGCACCGCAGAGAATCAAGTTTTTCAGGCCCATGCCGGGCTGTCAACTCGATTCGCACGAAAATCAAAGACAATGCACCGTGTTCCGACTCACTTCCAGTCGGTGAGCGGATGCTGTTGCCGAGTCTCAAGCGGGAGTTTCACCGGCTGCTGTCGGCGGTGGGATGCGAAGACCCCCAGGATCATCTCCACAGTCTGCCGTCCCTCATAAATGCTGCAAAGTGGCTGACGATGTTCGCGGATTGCGGTGAGCAGGTCCTGGACGGCGATCACATTCCCCCGGGCATTGCCTCCCGGGAGCGTCTCGGGGCGATCGATGCCCTGCGAGGTGACTTTCTTCCAAGCCTGTCCACTGCGTCCCGGAGCCCAGCTGCCATCCGCCAGCAAAGAAACGGCAGGCAAGTAGCCCGAGGGATAATCGATGACTCCCTTGGACCCAAAGATCTGGAGCGCGAACCGCGATGGATTGGCCGCCTGCCCCTTTCGCGAGGCGAAGAACCCTGTGATTCCCCCGTCGAACTGATAACTGGCCTGCACATGGTCTCCGACCAGAGGACCGAGGCCTTCACGCCCGTCCACCACATCCATGGGACGGGCGGGCTGACCGCCCTGCCACAACTGGGCGGCGCAACTGTGGGCCTGGCCGGCGAAGGCGGTCATCAGGTTGAGCATGTGGCTGCCCAGGACCCAGAGATCCTCGGCTCCTCCGCGGGCATCCTCCTTCCCACGTGCCCGGATCTCGAGCACCGCCCCGAGGACGCCGTCGGCGATCAGTTTCTGCACCACGGGGATGATGGGGCAGTAGCGGGTCTGATGGGCGATTGCGACTCGGGAATGGGTCGCTTCGCACGCCTGAACCAAGGCGTCAGCTTCAGCGAGGGTACGACAGAATGGCTTCTCCATGTAGACGTGGATGCCACGTTCGACGCAGTAGTGGACCATGTCGAAGTGCTGATCGATCCAGCGCGGGCCAATTGCGACGATATCGGGCCGCTCGCGCTCGATCATTTCGCGGTAACTGGCGTAAGCGGCAGGGGCCTCCAGCCGTTTCCGAGCCGACTCGCGTCCTCCCTCGTGTTCGTCGGCGACGGCCACAACAGAGGTCTCCGGGACTTCCTTCCAGACCGTGTCGAGGCCATGCCCGTAGTCGCCTCGCCCCGTGGCCCCGACCACCGCGACCCGATACTGATCCGCCATCGCATCGACTCCTGTCTGAGAGAGAGGGATTCAACAGCGGCCGCCCGACCGCTGAACTCGAGGAGTGCAAACCGAGGTTCGACCTGACCGAAGCTTGGACTGCGACTGTATGACACCACGCCCCCTGCTGGCCAGCAGAGCGAGATATCCGCTCTCGAGTGGCTCTCATTTTGGCAGGAAGCTGGTGAGGAGGATGCTGTTTGTTCGAGGGGCCGGCCGGCCTGGACGACGCGAGGGAGTCATTCGAAGCCCTGGGTTGCTGGCGGATCAGCCCCAGCCGAATCGCTAGCATGCTGGGTACCTGGTCGAAAGCCGACGGATTCACCCCCCCAAACCGGCGCCGCCACCGAGGGGGATGTCTTCGCCAGTGAAACGGCCATGTGCCGCCACAAACAGCGCCACCTGCGCGACCTCCAGAGCTGAGTTCTGTCGGCCATCGAGCATGATTTCGCCGACGGCCTGTTGAACCTCGGGAGGTTGCACCTGCATCATCGCGGTGGCGGTTGGCCCGGGCGAGAGGGCGTTGACACGAATCCCATGCCGTCGCAACTGCATCGCGGCCCCATTCACCAACGCAACCAAGCCAGCCTTGGTCGTGTTGTAGACAGGATTCACGCGGGTCCCCGAACGGGCCTTGGTACCCGAGATAGAGGCCAGCATCAGGATGCTGCCGCTCCTTTGGGGAATCATTCGCGATTGAGCTTCCAGCAGGCAGTAGAGTGCACCGTTGAGATTGATTTCCACCGCCCGCTGCCACAGTGCCGGATTGGTTTGCCCAAACGGTTCGATGTTCAAAACGCCTGCTGTGTAGAAGAGAAAGTCGGGGGGGCCAGCAGCCGCCTCGGCCTGACGAAACCACGTGGCGACGCTCTCGGGGGAACGCACATCGAGGACAGCGCCAGTCAGACTGGCGGCGGGAACAGCGGCGTTCAAACAGTCCGCCAGTCGCTTTGCATCGGCATCCCCGAGCACGACGGACTTTGCCAGAGGCCGGACCGCTTCCAGAATCGCCGCGCCAATTCCTCCCAGGCCGACCAGCCAGACAGACCGGTCTCGATAGCGATTGGCAATGGACTCAAACATGTGTGGGTCCCCTCAAACTGGAGAGTGGAAGCGGAGGCATCGATCAACCTAGGAAGGCAGCCCGCTGACTGGAGCAAGTCAATCTCGCATTTCAGTGCCCGTGATCGTGCCCGTGATCGTGGGAATGATCGT
>CAIUHT010000226.1 GCA_903898975.1 uncultured Planctomycetaceae bacterium | reverse complement strand
GGGCTCTCCAGCGATATCGGAGAGTTCTGGCAGGGAGTGGTGCGAGCCGAGCAGGCCTTGGGCAACCCGGCGTGGGCGTTCGCAGCGGGGCGGGTCGCCTGGGAGCGCCGGCTGGGCTGCGAGAACCTGGAACTTCCGCTGAGCGCCCTGTGCGAGTCGGAGGTCTTCCGGCGGTTCGTGGGCTCGCTGCTGGCCGACCTCCCCCGCCTGCATGCGATTTACAACCGCGTGGTCGCCGAGTACCGCGAGCAGCACGGCATTCGCGGCAAGAATCATCCCGTTCCCGACCTGCGGCAAGAGGGGGACTGGCTGGAGGCCCCGTTCTGGATCTGGCGGGAAGGAGAGCAGACGCGGTCTCGGCTGCTGGTGAAAGACAGCGGGACAAGCGTCGCGCTGTCGGACGGTCGCGAGACACTGGCCCAACTCGAAAAGCAGGGGCGCGTGGCTGATGCGGCGGTCGCCGTGCTGGCCGACCTGGCCCGCCGCGGGTACCGCGTGCGGACGCGGGCGTTGACCACCACGCTGTTCGCCCGGCTGTACCTGGCCGACCTGTTCGTGCACGGGCTGGGGGGGGCGAGGTACGACGAGATGGCCGATCAGATCATCGAGCGCTTCTGGGGGATTCCCGCCCCGGCGTTCGCGACCCTGTCGGCGACGCTGCATTTGCCCCTGGGGGGCTTTCCCCAGGCAGCGGCAGAAGAAGCCCGCCTGCGGGCTCGCCTGCGGGACAGCACGCAGCATCCCGAGCGGTATTTGCCGCAACCCGCCTCGGCGGTCTTGCGCGAACTGGCCGCCGAGAAGCAGCGGCTGATTGAACAGCAGCACGCGGCTCGCGCGGGCCGGCCGACTAGCCTGCCGGGACCAATCCGGCACCGGCGCCTGCTGGAAGTGACGCGACTGTTGGCCGAGGGGGTGGCGGGGTATCGCCGGCAGTTGCAGACGCAGCTCGAGGTGGTAGTCCGGCAGGTGGCCGCGGAGGGGGTGCTGCACAACCGCGAGCGGGCCGGGTGTCTCTTTCCGCTGGCGACCCTGCGGGAGTTTTTTGAGCATGTCTCGCACCAAGTCGGCTGATCCTCGTGAGGGGCGGTGGGTCTCGTCACTGTTTGTGGTGGCGGGAGCGATCCTGGTGTTGCAATCACGACCGTGGCTGGGCCCGCAGGGCTGGTCGTTGTCGCTGCTGGCCATCGGCCTTGCCAGCCTGGTCTTCGGCCTGCAGGGAGGTGTCTGGCGCGGCCTGTTGGCGCTGCCCGGCACGGCGCTGGCGTACCTGATTGGGGGCGGGAACCCGCTGGCCCGCCGGTACGAAGCCCGGCTCACCACCGAGGCGATTGTCTACGTCGTCTTCATGGTGGTGCTGCTGCTGGGAGCCCTGATTGGGCACTCCAACATGCTGCTGCTGGTCTTCGCGCTGCTGGCGGGGGCGTTTGTGCTGAATGGCGTGACCACGCTGTCGGTCATTCGCCGGACCCGGGCCCGCCGTTCGCTGCCCGACCTGATCTTCGCCGGGGAACCGCTCGCCGTCCGCATTGAGCTGACCAACCGCAAGCGCTGGCTCAGTTCGTGGATGGTGCTGGTGGAAGACCGGCTGAAGCTGAATGGGCAGACGCTGCTGCCAGGGGTGCTGTTCGAGCATGTCCCCCCCAGGGAATCGCGGGAGGCGAGTTACCAGATCACTCCCGGAGAGCGGGGTCTGCTGGAATTTCTCCCGCTGCGGATCGCCTCGCGGTTTCCCCTCGGGCTGTGGGAGCGGAGTTTCGAAATCGACGTCCCCGAGCAGGTGCTGGTCTACCCGCGCCTGGGTCGGCTGACGCCGCGCTTTCGGCAGGTGAGCGATGCCCGGCAGCGGACGCAGTCGGACGCTCCGGCCCGCACCGGGGTGTTCGACGAGCAGTTTCATCGGCTGCGGGAGTTTCGGATTGGGGACAGTCGCCGGTCGATTCATTGGCGAACCACCGCCCGCCGCAACGAACTGATGGTCCGCGAATACCAGGAACAGCACGCCCCCGAGATCCTGCTGGTGCTCGATCTGTGGCAGCCCGAGCGGCCCGGGCCCGAGAGCCTGGCCCGCGTCGAGCAGGCGGTGTCGTTCGCGGCGACCCTGGCCGCCTCGCGGGCCCACGAAACACTCGACACCGGGCTGCAACTGGTGCTGTGCGGGCAAGAGACGCAGAGCTTCGGGTCCCCGGGGCAAGGGGCGGCCCTCCGAGGTGTGCTCGACGCCCTGGCACTGGCGCAGGCCACCGCGCGGCCCAACCTCGCCCCGGCGATGGAGAGCGTGTTCGAACGGCAGTTTGATGGCTGCCGGCTGGTATGGGTTTCCACCCGCACGCCCCAAGCGGCCGCGACAGCCGACGCCACCTGGCCACAACCCGCCCCCGAGTCGCTCGAGCGGATCGGCGGGGCTGGCCTGCCTCTCGACGAACTCTTTGAATCGACCGATCGATCGGGAGGCCGGGCATGAACCTCCGCCTGACGTTTCTCAACAGCCTGCTGGCCCTGGTGCTGATGGCGGCGGCGCTGCTGGTCATGGGGGAAGAGGCGCTGTTCCCTTCGGCGCTCACCCTGCTCGTGGCGGTGCTGGCCCACGTCGTGGTCGATCGCCGCC
>CAIUHT010000225.1 GCA_903898975.1 uncultured Planctomycetaceae bacterium | reverse complement strand
TGGCGACCACCTTATCCATCAGCCTGCGGGGGGCGGTCAAGGGGTCTTTGACTCTCCGGCCCACTCCGCCGGGCCTCGCAGGCGGCCGCAGCCGGGTGGCGAATTGCCTTCCCAAATTGAGCCTCACCAAGATCGCACGCTAGACTGCGATCGCAACCGACCCGGGAGGCCGCTGGCGAATTGTCGTTGGCGGCCCGCTCTTCAACACAAGGACACCCGGACCGGTGAACCTGGACCGGGCGACCTGGCACCGGGCAACCTGGCACCGGGCAACCTGGACCGGGCAACCTGGCACCGGGCAACCTGGGAAACCCCAACTTTCACGAGCAAGCCCATGAGCGACAGAACTCCAACGCGTCGCGAGCTGCTGGTTGGGCTGGCCAACCTGACCGGTGCCGCCCTCTGGTCGGGCCGGGCGCTGGGTGTGGTGCGTCGAACGCTCCCCATCGCCAAGCCGCTCTTCACCCTCGGGGTCGCCTCGGGCGATCCTGCCGAAACGAGCGCTGTGCTGTGGACGCGACTGGCCCCCGAGCCCCTCGAAGGGGGCGGCATGCCGAGAGAAAACGTCGCTGTCGACTGGGTGGTCGCCCACGATGAGCAACTGACGCAGATCGTGCAACAGGGGACCGCCATGGCAACCCCGCAGGGGGCCCACAGCGTCCATGTCGAGGTCGCGGGACTTCAGCCCGACCGCTGGTACTGGTACCAGTTCCGGGCCCTCGGGCAGGAAAGCCCGCGGGGACGCACCCGCACCGCCCCGGCTGCTGGGGCACTCCCCGCCCGCCTCCGCTTTGGCGTCGCCTCGTGCCAGCACTTTGAAACGGGGCTCTACACCGCCTACGAGCACATGGCGGCTCAGCACCCCGACCTGGTCGTTCACCTGGGCGACTACATCTATGAGGGGCCGGGGCGAGTCGGGCAAGTTCGCCGGCATGTGGGCAAAGAACTGCAATCGCTCGACGACTATCGCAATCGGCACGCGCAGTACAAGACCGACCCCGCCCTGCAGGCGATGCACGCCGCCGTCCCATGGATCGTCACCTGGGATGACCACGAAGTCGACAACAACTACGCCAACAGCATCTCGGAAGAGTCCGAGGTCGATCCCGCGACGTTCCTCCGCCGCCGGGCCGTCGCCTACCAGGCCTATTACGAGCACATGCCGCTGCGGCGTTCGGCCCTGCCCCGCGGTCCCGACATGACGCTGTATCGGGGAGTCGACTGGGGTCAGCTCACGCGGTTCTGCGTGCTCGACACCCGGCAGTACCGCACCGACCAGCCGTGTGGCGATGGCAAGAAGCCCCCCTGCCCCGAGTCGCGGGCGGAATCGGCGACCATGCTGGGCTCCACGCAATGGAACTGGCTGACCACCTCGCTCTCCCGCTCTCCCGCCCGCTGGAACGTGCTCGCGCAGCAGGTGATGCTGGCCCGCGTCGATCGCGAACCGGGCGACGCCATCGCCTGCAGCATGGACCAGTGGCCCGGCTACGAATTCGAACGCCAGCGATTGCTCTCGTTCCTGCAGCAGAGCAAATTGGCGAACCCGATTGTGCTGACGGGCGACATCCACTCGAACTGGGCGAACGACCTGCGTGTCGACGACCGCGACGAGAAGACGCCGCCAGTCGCCGCCGAGTTCGTCGGCACCTCCATCAGTTCGGGCGGCAACGGCCAGCCCGAGCCCCCGCGCCTGGCCGAGCTGCTGTCAGAGAACCCGTTCGTCAGATTCCACAACACCCAGCGAGGCTACCTGCTGTGCGAGGTCACTCCCACAGAATGGGTGACGCAGTACCAGACCGTCACGCAAGTGACCGAGCCGGGGGGAACGCTGCAAACCTCCGCCGCGTTCGTCGTTCAGCGCGACCGCCCGGGCCTGCAACGCCGGTGAGTTCGACGAACTCCCGTCGCACAATCCGAAGCAGTCGCAATCGGTGCCAACTGTCCCCAAGCGCTGCGGTGCCGCGCGCACCACAAACCGCCGCACAACCAACCGCCCTCACCCGCCCGTGTTGGCCTGCACCTTGGCAAGCGCGCCGCCGTGGCGCCTCTGTGGCCTGAATCACCTCGGGCCCGGTCCTGCGGCAACAAGCAGAGCCACCATGACCGGTCGGTCAGGGTGGCTCTGTGGCAGTCTGGATTCGCGTGTTGGCGACTTCAGCCCGCGCTGGAATTCGAGATTCACAG
>CAIUHT010000224.1 GCA_903898975.1 uncultured Planctomycetaceae bacterium | reverse complement strand
GCGGATCATCTGCTTGCACTGCTCAATGCTGTGCGCCATCAGCTTTTCGCACAGCACGTGCTTGCCCGCCTTCATGGCGTCGATGGCGATCATGCTGTGGGTGTTCAGGGGAGTGGCGATCACGACCGCTTCAATCTCGGGATGCTTCTCCAGCAACTCCTTGTGGCTGCCGTAGACCTTGATTTTACTGGCGGAGGCCTGCCCCAGCTTCTTGTTCAGACCAACCCGATGCTCGTTGCCGTCGCCCGTGAAGGCCCGCTTCTGGTTCGATGGCCGGAGATCGGCGATCGCGACGATGTCGAAGTACTCGGGGGGATGCTGGGTCAACAACACTGACCCTTCGTCGCCCGTCCCAATGAAGCCAACCTTGAGCGGGCTGCCGTGCAGTTTCTCGTAGCCGAAGTAGAACGCACCCAACGCGGGTGCCACCGCGGCCGCCTGCAGGAAGCGCCGCCGGGTCACCCCGGCCTGATCGACCACATCCTGAAAATTCTGCGCACCGATCGCTTTTTGTTCAGCCGTCAGTTGCATGGCAAGCACTCCGCGTCAGTCAGAAAACAGTGGGAAAATCGCCGGGAGCGACCGAGCCCGGCGGGGTGAGTTGAGCCGATTCAGCGAGCGGGAGCGCCCGCCGCAAGTGGTGTGGCAGGCCGGGAGGGACTGCCGCCACTACGCCGCCGGCCTCCACCGAAAAACCGCCCCAGCAGGGCGTCGAGCCCAATCCATTGGCCAGTTGGCAGGAAGGCCAAGGCCAGAAGGGCGATCGCCTCAATGAGGTTTTTGTTGATGATCAGTGAGTGCTCGGGCCCCGGTGGTTCGGGAACCCCGGGCCAGGGGGGCTGCGGCAGATAGAACAGGACCATCAAGCCGGCAGCGGCCAGGCACGAAACCCGCGTGAACAACCCCAAAATCAGCAAGAGCCCCAAGCCTGCCAGCAGCCACATCGTGGTCAGATCGACCCGTCGGAGGCCGGCGAACGGAACCGGCAACTGCCCGCGCTGCAGTTGTGACACCTCAAGGAGCCCCAACGCCTTGGTTTCAAACTCCCGGATAGAACCGTCAATCGGTCCGACCAACTCGGCCCGCTTCGCCATGAGATCGGCGTAGCGACGATCTTGATGCTGGAACTGATAGTCGGTGCGGGCGGTTTTCCACTCGCTGTTGTAGCGGTCGAGCATTTTCCGGTAGACCTCAATCTCACCCAGCCGTTCCTGGCGGTTGTTCACCACCTGACCCAACCGGGCAGGATCCTCCTGTAGCCAGACCTGCAACCGTTCTCGCAGCCCCAGTTTGCCTGATTCTTCATAGAGGCGATCCACCGCTTTCCACCAAGCCCGCTGCTCCTCGGGAGTCAGGGAAGGGACCGCCGCAGAGGCTTCACCTGCTGCCCCGGCTTCCCCCGCGGCGGGATTCGGACCGGCCAAGGCGTCAAGGGCCGCCTTCTCTTCGCCGATCAGTCGAAAGTTGGCTGTTAAGAGCTTCGTCTTGGCATCGTACCGCACGGCTGGTTTTTCGACCCCCGTCTTGTAGCGACGCGACGGCTCAAACTGGGCCAGCGCCTGCTCAAGCCCTGCGGGAAGGGAGTCGAGTCGGGCGCGAAAAGAGGAGGATCCCTGCCACATCTGGTCGAGCTTGCCACGCTGGTCTTCCGATAGTGCGTAGAAACTCTCGAACCGGGACTTCCAGTCTTCCACGCGAGCAACCGTGGCGTCGTAATCGAGGCGCTTCAGGCCGTCCGGATCATCCACCAGCGAACGAAAATAATCGCGAAACGGCCCCCGGGCATTTGCCAGATAGCCCTCGGAAGTCCAAGGCTTGGCGCTCTTTTGTGTTTCCAGCTTCCATAGCCCCTCGTATAGGAACTGCCAGCCAATCGAAACGCGCAGCAGTACCAGCAACAGGCACGCCAGCAGCGAAATGTTCGTAGTTCGGGTCGACACCAGAGTCACCGCGATTCGGAAGAAGGGAGATTCGGCATCCAGTCGGATTCGCCCAGATTACAGACCACCGGCTCGGCCCAGCGCCCCGTCTTGGGGGCTGGAAACAGCACCACCGCAACTTCTGGTCGATTATGGCAATACGCCACAGCCTTTTCGACCCCCAGCACGAAAAAGGCCGTCGATAATGCCTCTGCCTCGACCGCCGTGGGGGCTAGTACGGTAACCGACAGCAGGCCCTCGGCAGGCCAGCCAGTTCGCGGATCAATCAGGTGCCCCAGCCGACGTCCCTCCGCACGGTAGAACTGAACCCCCGATCCACTGGTCGATAGCCCTCGATCCTTCAACCACAGGGTGCCGCAAGTGCGGCGGGGGAACTGGGGATGAGGCACTCCCACGGGCCAACCATCGCCTCCCGCCACCGACCCCCGGGCCAACAGGCTGCTGTACCCCCCATGCACCAGCCAACTCATTTCCCCGGGAATTGAACTGCCCTCTCCTGAGCTCCCGGCCCCCGGCCAATCCCGCGTCAGCACCTCGGCGAGGCGGTCGAGTGCATACCCCTTGCCCACCGCATTGAGGTTCAACTCGATCCCCTCGCGTTCAACCCAGATTGTCTGTTCGTGCTCACTCCAGCGCACAGCCGACCAACCCGTCTGCTGCAGTGCCGATTTCAGTTCACTGGGGGCGGGAAGGCGTCGTTCCTGGCGACATCGCCGCCACAACGAGACCAGTGCCCCGGAGGTGGGGTCAAATGCCCCTTCGGTCATTCGGGCCAATTGCAGAGCCCAGACAAGCAGGGTGAAGAGGCGTGATTCAACCACAACCGGTTGCCGAACAAAACGCCGGTTCAGCCGCGACAACTCCGACTGCGGACGATAGATCGAGAGTTGATCTTCCAGCTCATTGACCAATGTTAAGGCGTTCGAAGCGGCGGTCACGCACTCGGGTGGCCCGGGATTCCAGATCACTTCGAAATCGGCCGCCATCGCCTGCGTTGACAGCCTCAACGTATTGGCCTGCAACGCCTTCAGCGCCAGGGGAGGCAATTCATGATCACCGGGAAGACCGTCGGCGCCGCCCCTCGGTGGCCACAAAAAATCCCGCCGATTCGTCATCTTCAGGCCCCGCCCACTT
>CAIUHT010000223.1 GCA_903898975.1 uncultured Planctomycetaceae bacterium | reverse complement strand
CCGGTCCAGTCCTGGACGTGGAAGAACTTGAGCTTCCCCTTGTTGTTCCGCAGCATGATCCGCCCGGCGATCCGCGCGGTTTCCCCGTTCACTCCCGCCTCGTCCGGGCACGCCGCCCGGGCGCGGGCGATGGGCCAGTGCCCATCGAATCGCTGACCCCACGGGTCAACCCCCAGCGCTTCAATCTCGCGCAACTTGTCGAGACGGGCCTGCTCCAGACGATCGGGTTCCGACATGATCCTCATTCCGGCTGACAGTCAGCCTTGGTGATGACTTGAAAAACAGACGAACGGGGCCGGGCCACACCCCCGCGCCAGGCAACCCACCCCGGGGTGAATTGCCACCGAATTCCCACAGACAGCGGCTGCCCGCCAGCCTGGGGCGAGCCTCCCCCGTCGGCCGACGCTCGGCCACTGGGGGCCACCCACCGCAGCCACCTTCTCGAGCCACCCAGGGGAGTCCCCCACGGGAGTCCCCCACGGGAGGCCCCCCTGGCAGGCAGCCGTCGGGTGTCAGCGGTCCGCAGCCCGGTGGGCGACGGTGCCGCCAGCCCGGCTTGTCACCGGGCGCAGGTCACGGGACGCTGGTCACGGGACGCTGGTCACGGGGAGTCGGCCCTGGGGAACGCGGCCCCGGGGAATTCGGCCCTGGGGAACTCGGCCAGACGAGGTTTCACTATGTGGGGGGCTTGCCAACCCGTCAAGGGCCGGGACCCAGCCACGCTCCCCCCGTCGCCAGGCCGCCTCTGCCAGCCCCCCCGGACCGCCCGGAGCCTCAGTCGCTGGCTCGCTTCCCGGCCCTTCATTGGGTACCCCGGGCTGCCGCAGTCCCTTACTCTTCGAAGGTCGTTTTTCCGCGGAGCAGGTGATGGTAGTGCTGGGCGAAGCGGTGTGCTTCATCGCGTACGTACTGCAGCAGGCGCAAGGCGTGGCCGTGACGCGAAAGCCGGCGGGGCTCGGCTTCGCCGGGGACCCAGAGTTCTTCGTGCTGCTTCGCCAGTGAGATCGTGGGTGGCCCCTCGATTCCCAGGGCCCGCATCGCGTCGAGCGCGGCTCCCAGTTGCCCCTTCCCCCCGTCAATCAGCAGCAGGTCGGGAAATGGCTCGTCCTCCCGCCGCAGCCCGCTCAGCCGGCGGGCCACCACTTCGCCAATCGACGCGTAGTCGTCAATTCCCTCGACCGTCTTAATCTTGAACCGCTTGTACCCCGGCTTGAAGGGCAGCCCATCCAGGAACTGCACGAGGCTGGCGACCGTGTCGGTCCCCCCCAGGTGGGCGATGTCGACCCCTTCGATCCGGCGGGGCGGGGCGTCGAGCTTGAGAATCTTCTGCAATCCCGCCAGGCCCCGCTTGGGATCGATCGGGAAGACCTCGGGCTGCACGTGGTCCTTGAGGTTCCCCCGCAGCGCCAGGTTTTCGAGCGCTTTCAGCTCGTCGCGGATGCGGCCGGCCTGCTCGAATTTCAGCTCGGCCGCCGCCTGCTCCATCTCGCTCCGCATCTCGGCCAGCAACGCCCCCTTCTGCCCGTCGAGAAACAGTTTCAGCCGCTCGATGTCGCGGCGGTAATCCTCCTTCGAAATCCGCAGGTTGCACGGTGCGGTGCACTGGTTGATGCTGGCCAGCAGGCAGGGGCGAAACCACTGCCACCGGCGATCCTCGGCGTCGATGTCGAGATTGCAGGTGCGAAACCGAAAGATCCGCTGCAGCACCGCGATGGTCGCCCGCAGTTTCTTCGCGCTGGTGAACGGGCCATACAGCCGGGTCCCCTTGCTCTTCGGCTGCCGGGTGAACTCCACCCGCGGAAAGTCTTCCCGCGTGGTGATCTCGAGGTAGGGGAACGACTTGTCGTCCTTCAGTTCCTGGTTGAAGGGGGGCTGGATGTCCTTCACCAGCCGGGCCTCCATCAGCAGGGCATCGACCTCGCTGTCGGTCTGGATGCAGTCGATGTCGGCGATCAGGGGGATCAGGTCGGCGGTCCGGCGATCGATCGCCGCCGCCTGGGTGACGTAACTCCCTGCGCGGTTTCGCAGATTCACCGCCTTGCCGACGTACAGCACCCGCCCGGCAGCGTCTTTCATCAGGTACACGCCGGGCGAGGTGGGGAATTTCCGCACCTTCTTCGCCGGGAGACTGACGCTCTTCCCCTTCCGCCGTCGGGCCGCCTCCTGCACGGAAGCGGCCGCCGCATCGGGCCCGGTCGGGCCGGACTCGGAACCGGTCGTTTCCGAAGTGGGCGTTTCCGGCGGGGTTGTTTCCGACGGTTCTGGACCGACGGCACCCGGCACAGCGGTAACCGGCCCTGCGGCCGTTGCGACAGGCTCTT
>CAIUHT010000222.1 GCA_903898975.1 uncultured Planctomycetaceae bacterium | reverse complement strand
TTGTGGACCTGCTGGCCTTGGCCCAGCTGGCAATGGTGGTGTTTGTTGGCCTGTCGCTGTTGAGCCACGATGTCGCCGATCCCCCTACGGACGGTTATTTTCCCGCGCACGCGGAGGTGGGGAATCTGTGCGGCCGTGTAGGCGCTTTGGTCGCGGCCAACCTGTTTCGAACTCTTGGGCTGGTCGCTTGGCTGCTACCCCCAGCCTTGGGAGCGTTGGCCCTGAGCTGGCTGCTGCGTTGCGAGCATGACCGGCCGTTACTGCCGCTGGTGGGCTGGGTGCTGTTTGTGCTCGCGACTTCGGCTGCTGCGCAGGGCTGGGGACCCGTGGGGTCTCACACACCCCTCACTGGGAATGGTGGTCTGGTGGGGTTGGCATTCTGGACGGCTATCTCGAGTCGGTTTGATTCACGCGGGCAGTTGTGGCTGCTGGGGAGTCTGGCGGGAGCAGGGCTGCTGCTCTGGGCCGACCGATGGACCGTGGCCCTGGCTCGACATGCGGTGGTGTGGCCAGCCGAGCTGTTCCGCCGGGTGATTCTTGCTGGTAGACAGGAGCGTCGAGATGAGCCCTACCGCCGACGGGAAACCGCGGTCCCGCAGACAGGCCTAGAGCCAACGTTGAGCGGCGGCGAGTTGGCGGGTCAGGCTCGAATCACTGGGGCGGCGGTTTCTGTTTCTGCGTCCACTGTGGCACCGGCGGCTTCCTGTTTGGGCCGGGGGGGGCGGAATTCACTGTCGGTGACTCCGGCAGAGCGAGTGGGGGCTGGCCAGGCCGATCCGCAGCGAGTGACTGGGGCGAGTATGGCATCGTTGGATACGGCCCGAGGGGCGGAAGTGTTGTCACCCGAGGGCGTTGGCAAACAGGTCGATCCGGCGATTGGTGTGCTGCCCGTGATTCGTGGGGCGGGAACTGTCAAGCAGACGCACGCTCTTGGGGAGACTGCGGAGCTGGCGAGTGCGGCAGTGATTCCACCCACGTTCCTGCAGGGGGGCGCACCCATCGCGAACAGAGGCTTGGATGCAGTCGCGGTGGAGTTTGCCGATTGGGGCGGAGAGGACATCGTCGGGCACTTGCAACCTGTAAGAGGCGAGAACTCTGATGAACGGGAGGAGGCTACTGTAACTCTCGGAGATGTCGCGGAGGGAACTGGTTCAGCAGCAGCCGTGCCGACGCGGGGACCGTTGCGGATCAATCCGCCGATCAGCATTCGCCCTTCGGTCCGATCAGTGGTTGTGAAAAGGACCGAGTATCAGCTGCCCGGAGCGGAGTTGTTGGAGTTACCCGAGCAATTTCCGTTCGAGCTGCTGGCTGAACGGGCGCGGGGGGCGGCTGCAGTGCTGGAAAAGACCTTTCAGGAATTTCACCTGAATGTGCGAGTGGTCGAGATTGACACGGGGCCGGTGATTACGCAGTACGAGCTGGAGCTTGAGCCGGGGCTGAGGCTGTCCAAGGTGTCGGCGTTGGCCGACGATCTGGCGATCGCGTTGCGGGTTCCCAGTGTACGAGTGGTCGCGCCGATTCCCGGAAAAAATACGGTTGGGGTCGAAGTTCCGAACGACCGGCAGGTGATGGTTCGCCTGCGCGAGCTGCTGGAGGCGGCGGCCGATTCGCAGGAGAAGAAACGGATCCCGATCTTCTTGGGGAAGGATGTGAGCGGACGGCCGCTGGTGGTCGACTTGGCGAAGATGCCGCACCTGCTGATCGCGGGCCGGACCGGAACAGGGAAGAGCGTCTGCTTGAACGCATTGATTCTCTCGATTCTGATGACGCGGACCCCTGCTCAAGTGAAGCTGTTGATGATCGACCCAAAGATGGTCGAACTGAGCCCGTATAAGCGTGTGCCGCACCTGATGCATCCGGTCATCACCGACATGAAGAAGGCTGAGGCGGTGCTGGCCTGGGCGGTCGATAAGATGGAGGAGCGGTACGATTTGCTGGCCCGCTGTGGGGTACGGCATCTGGACAGCTACAACGAACTGGGCCTGCCCGCAATTTGGAGTAAGCTTGGGCTTGAGCCCAACAGCGAGGAAGCGTCGCAGATTCCAGCAACTATGCCCTACATAGTTATTATCGCGGATGAGATGGCTGACATGATGATGACCTCGGGCAAAGAGGTCGAAGGTCTAATCATCCGGTTGGCGCAGAAGTCACGGGCGGTGGGAATTCACCTTGTTCTGGCGACTCAGAAACCGACAGTCGACGTGATTACCGGTTTGATCAAATCGAACCTGCCCGCTCGGATCGCCTTCCAGGTCG
>CAIUHT010000221.1 GCA_903898975.1 uncultured Planctomycetaceae bacterium | reverse complement strand
GTTCGGATCCAGTCCGGGGGCTAGACCGACGGGGGCTAGACCGACGGGGGCTAGACCGACGGGGGCTAGACCGACGGGGGGTCGTCGCCAAGGCAGCGGTCGGCGCTGTCGAATTGCCCTGGTTTGGCGGCACTGTGGGCTCGCAATCCGATCCGGCTGCATGGCTGGGTGGGTGACACGCCTGTCCAGTGACAGAATTGGGCGTTGCTGGAGGTCGGGGGGAGCGTTCCCTGCGGGGAACGACGGGAATTCCCGGTCCTCCGACCCGCCACGGCGGGTACTCACCCGGGTTGGCCTCGAATTGCCAAGCCTGGCTCAATCGCTTAGAATCTCCGGTTCGGCAGCCTGACCCCGGCGAGCGGGCCACCGTTCGGCTGGCGGCTGCCTGTGTGGGGTAATTGTGGCGACTGTTCCCCCGCACGCAGCGAACACGAGAATCCGCGAACGCAACACTCCGCGAATCCAAGACTTACGGTGGGCTCGAATGAATTTCGTGCCCGACATTTCTGGCTCTTTCTGAAGGCTGCTGGCATTTGCCCGGCAGGTGCTGACTGACACATGGCTTCGAATTCGTCGAATACACAGAGCAAATCCCGCCAGATGGAACTGATGCTGGCGGAAGATGTTCCCTCGTTGGGCAAGCAGGGGGAGCTCGTCAAGGTTCGTCCGGGGTACGCCCGCAACTTTCTGCTCCCCCAAGGGCTGGCGACGGTCGCGACCTCTCACAACAAGATGATGGTCGAGAAGCATCGCGAGCGGCTGGCCGAAGTGGCCCGCAAGCGGATGCAGGAAATGCGCAAGCTCGCCGACAACGTCAGCCGGTACAGCGTAACCATCGAAGCCAACGCGAATGCCGAGGGGCACCTCTACGGCTCCATCGGTGCCGTCGATATCAGCAAGCAATTGAAGACCGCGGGGTTCGACGTGACTCCCGACATGGTCCGGCTCGATGGCCCGCTGCGGGAACTGGCGATGTACACCGTCAAGATTCGCCTGCACGAAGAGGTCGAGACCGAGTGCAAGGTGTGGGTGGTGCCCACCGCCGCTCGCTAAGCCACTGAAGTGACCTCGCCCCTCCCGTAATCTGCGTGCAGCGGTGTGGTGCGAAGGGGCTGCTGTTCGATCACAACAGGGTCGGCCTGGGGTTTCCAGGCCGACCTTGTTTCTTTTGGCAGCTTGATTCTTTTGGTGCTGACTGACTGCCTGGGCCGCAGGGGTATTCGGCATGCCGATGTGACGGCGGCGCTGACGGCTGTTGCGTGGTTTCCTGGGGCGTGAGGTTTTCAGGCCCGTCCGCTGGCGGGTTGTGCATCCGGAAATCTGGCACCGCAGCGTGGCGACTCGCTGCTCGGCGCTGGCCTGAGTCCCGCGTCACAACGGGTCAGTGTGCAGGCCGAATGGATGCCCGGCTCAATGCCGACCGCGGTGACACGCGCCGGCTTCGACTGTCAGTCGAGCCTCGGCAGACCACCCCCTGCCCCCCCCAAGAAGTCCTCCGCGGATTTCGGCAGTTGCCCAAATCGACCGGGCATGCTGGAATGGGGCCGGTTGGAATCAGACCGATTCGCATCGCTCGCCCGGCTTCCTCCCCTCTCCCGGCACACTCCGAGGATTTCATGTCTCGCGCCATCGTGACCGACTTTACGTTCCCAGATCTCGAAGTGGAGCAGGCCCTGCTCACGGCGGCGGGTTGCACGCTGGAGGGTTTTCAGGCCAAGACCATCGAGGCGCTGCTGCCCGTGGTCGCCGACGCCGACCTCGTGCTCACCCAATTCGCCCCGCTCAGGCGTCCGGTCATCGAGGCCATGCGGCGGGCCCGAGTCATCGTGCGGTATGGCATCGGCGTTGACAACGTCGACCTTGAGGCGGCGAAGGAACGGGGCATTCCCGTCTGCAATATTCCCGACTACTGCATCGACGAAGTCGCCGATCAGACCCTGGCGTTTATCCTGGCCCAAACCCGGCAAGTTGTCCCGAATCACCTGTTGGTCTCAGGGGGCAAATGGGGTCTGGCGACGGGGGTTGCCGGGATGCGAGCCCTGCGTGATGCCGTTGTCGGCGTGGTGGGCTACGGCCGCATCGGGCGGGAAGTTGTGCAGCGCTTGCTGGCGTTCGGGGCCAAGGTGCTGGTAGCCGATCCACTCCTCGCCGCGGGCCCCATCGGCAGCACCGGGGCCCAGTCGGTTCCCCTGGCGCAGCTGTTGGAGCAGTCGCAGATTGTGACGCTGCATTGTCCGTCGACGCCGCAGACCCGGCGGATCATCAACGCGACCACCCTGGGCCAGATGCCCAGGGGAGGTGTGCTGATCAACGTGGGACGGGGTGACCTGGTCGATCCCGATGCCCTGTTGGCCGCGTTGCAGTCTGGGCATCTGTCGGGAGCGTCGCTGGACGTGTTTGATCCCGAGCCGATTCCCGTCGACCACCCCATCCGCAGCCTGCCCCAGGTGGTTCTTGCATCGCACATTGCTTCGGTCAGTCCGCGGGCAGTCCGCACGCTGCGCGAGTCGGTCGCCCGAATCGCTGTGCAGGTGCATCGGGGCGAGGTGCCGCCGAACATTGTGAATGGCGTGCAGGCCAAGCCGCGTTCGGCCTAGCGTTCAACCTTTCCCGCTGTGCTCGAACCCGCAGTCTCGACATTCGCACCAGCGGATGGAGGGGGATGCGCGCGGTGCCCTACTGATCTGCGGAACGCGGTCTGCCGGTCCGCTGCGTCATTGGCCAGGTTCTTCGGCGGTCTCAGGCTGAGGATCGATGTGAACCAGCAGGTCGCCCGGCTGGACCACGAGGTCCAGCGGGGGAAGCGGGCCAACAATCCGACCAGGGCACGGCGCGGTGACATCGGTCACCAGTCCGCCGATGCCGAGTTCGACAATCGGATCATCGCGGCGGACCGTCTCTCCGGGGAGCACGAGCCAGGCGGTGATCCGCAACGGTTCGGCGAGGGGCCCCAACTGGGGAACGGTCAGGGCGAGCATGGAGAAGTTCTGACGGAGAGCCGAGGGGAAAATGAGCCAAGCCGCTGCGGGGCACCCGTTACCACAGGCTCTGGGCGGCGAGCAGAGCCCACGCCCCGAGCAGCAGCACACCAATTCCCACAATCACGGCCAGTGATCGCGGGGCATCGGGGGCGTGGACCCTGAGTTGCCGGATCTGGCGGGTGTGCTGCCAGAGGGCGGCGGCGAGCGAGATCACCGCCATCAGGATGAAGAGGGAACTGTAGAGGCGGGCCTCGACGATCTGCTGGTGCCCGAGCCATTCGGGGTCGCGTTCGCGGAGAAAGACCGCGAGCCGGTAGACCGAAAAGCCCAGCGTGATCATCGACAGGCTGGTCCGCTCCCAGGCCATCAGGGTGTTTTCGTGGGCGAGCAGCGTCCGTTCGATGGCCAACTGCGTCTGACTGGGGGGCCCCTCGGGCGCGACTGCTGGCGGGGAAGAGCTGTCTGTCATCGGAATCCAGGGTGGGGGCAGTGATCTTGGTCGGTCGGCCCGTCGTGGCACAGATTTGCCGGGCACAGAATTGCCGGGCTCATGCGCCGGGAGAAATCATCGGGCCAGCCAGCCGCCGTCGATCTCGACGATACTCCCGTGCATGTAATTGGAGGCATCGGAGGCGAGGAAGACGCACAGTCCCTGCAGTTCGGCGGGCATGCCCCACCGGCCACACGGAATGCGGTCGAGAATCTGCTGCCCGCGGACCGGGTGATACTTCAGCGAGTTGCTCATAGTTGTCTCAAAATACCCGGGAGCGATGCAGTTCACATTGATGCCTTGCGCGCTCCACGAGACGGCCAGTGACCGTGTCAGCCCGGCGATCCCGTGCTTGGCTGCGGCGTAGGCCGAGATGTTCAGCCCGCCCTCAAAGCTCATCACCGACCCGATGTTGATGATCTTGCCCCGTCCTCGGGGGAGCATGTGCCGGGCCGCCTGCTGCGACAGTTCGAACGCCGCGAACAGGTGCACCTCGACCAGTTCCCGCCATTGATCGAGGGGGTATTCTTCGGGGGGAAAGCGGGTCCCGCCGCCGGCGTTGTTGACCAGGATCTCGAGGGAACCGAGTTCAGCGACCACCCGGTCGACCAGGCCTGCGCGTGCGGCGGGTTGGCCGACGTCGGCGGTGAGCCCGAGATACCGGCGTCCCAGCGACTCGACTCGCTCGCGCAGTTCCGCGTCGTCACCGCCGCGGGAGATGCAGGCGATATCGGCTCCCGCCTCGGCCAGGCCCTCCGCCATGGCTCGGCCCAAGCCACGCGTGCCACCGGTCACCAACGCCACCCGCCCATCGAGGCGGAACTGATCAAGAATCATCGCGACTCGGCTCCTGTCTGAAATCCACGGGGATCGTGTCACGGGCATTCTACTGGCCCGCCTCAAGATTTCCGCCCCGGGTTTCCGCCACAGGGCCCCACCACGTAGCGGCATCCGCCAGTCCCGCCAGCCCCCAACCTGTGGGGCCCGCAGCACTCAGCCGACACCAATCGCGATCTTCTTTGACTGGGAAGCAGCCGCCCCCTCAGCGTTCACGCTGGAATGACGGGGAATTGGCCTGTGACCGGCCCGCCCGTGTGACCGGCCCGCCCGCATCTTTCGAACGCCCCTGTGTCGTCCCTGTGTCGTCGAGGAACGGGGCTCCACTCTGGGCACTGCTCGCGATGGCGGACCGCTGAAGAGTCAAACCTCCGGGCACTGCTGCGGGCTACCAGCCGGTGTGCTGGCGGAGGGCCAGGGCGGTCGGCCCCGTCCCGGCGTGCGCAACCTGTTGCGGGGTCCCCGTGGCGATCACGCGGCCGCCGCCCGCTCCCCCCTCAGGCCCCAGGTCGATCAACCAATCAGCGCTGGCCACCAAGTCAAGCTGATGTTCAATGGTCAGCACGGTATGCCCCTGGTCCACCAGGCCCCGCAGCACCTGCAGCAATCGCTCGATGTCGGCTGGGTGCAGCCCCGTGGTCGGTTCATCGAGTACGTAGAGTGTCCCTCCCGCTTCGGCCACCGACCGCCCGCGGGACAGTTCACATGCCAGCTTGACCCGCTGCGCCTCACCGCCCGAGAGCGATGAAGCCGACTGTCCCAGGGTCAGGTAACCCAACCCCAAGTCCACAAACGTCCGCAGCACGGGCGCGATCCGGGCAAAGCCGTCGAACAGGGTCGCGGCGTCCTGCAGCGACAAGGTAAGCAACTGGGCGACGTTGCGGCCCAGCAATCGCACCTCGAGCGTCTGCGGATTGAAACCGGTCCCTCGACAAACCGGGCACTCCAACTGGGCTTCCGGCAGCCAGTCGAGTGGCACGGGGCGCGTCCCCAACCCTCGGCAAGTCACACACCGGCCGACGGGGGAGAGCCGACTGAAACGGGCTGGTCCGAATCCCAGGCGCCGCGCATCGCGAGTGCGGGCCAGCAGCCCGCGGATTTCTGTCCAGACCCCGGAAAGGGTCGCGGGGTTGGCCCGGGCGGCTCGCGGGGGGGGCGACTGATCGACCACCACCAGCCGCGACAACCCCTCGGTGCCGCGCACCGTGCCCAGTTCGGAAGCGAGCGTACTCCCGGCCAGCGTTTCTTCAGTGGGCGACCCCATGACGGGCGCCCCCTTAACGGGCGATCCCATGACAGGTGCCGGGGACGAAGGGGAATCAAGTTTCCCACGGGGGAGGCTGCGGGCACTGAGAGCCGCCTGCACCAGGGGGACCAGTGCTTCGATCACCAGTGACGACTTTCCCGATCCACTGACCCCCGTCACGCAGACCAGCCGCCGTAACGGGATCTCGACACGCACCTCCTTGAGGTTACGCAGCCTGGCACCACTCAGTTCGACACACTGCTGACCGGCCCCTGGTCCAGCTATCGAATTCGCAGGGCCCCCGGTCGGCCGCTGGTTCGCCCCCAGTGAATCCTGCGGGTGAGAGCGACCGTCCGACGGCGAGCGGGGCGAGCTTCCCGGGGGGAGATCTGGAGATGGCTTCAAAGACTGATCGGGAATTGGCGCAATGGGTGAGACATCCCCGCCAGGCTGCGGGTTGGTCCCGTTGCCGATCCGACCGACATCGAGCGAGGAGAAAGTGGGGGCTGTGCCTCGCAGGAAACGCGCGGTGTGCGAGGTGGGATGCCGGGCGACCTCGGCCACCGGCCCGGCGGCCACGACCAGCCCCCCTTCGGTTCCAGCCCCCGGTCCAAGATCGACCAGCCAGTCTGCCGCCCGCATCACCTCGATGTCGTGCTCAACCACAATCACCGTGTTGCCCTGATCGCGCAGGGCCCGCAAGGCGTCGAGCAGCTGGGCAGTATCGCGGGCATGCAGTCCCGTCGTCGGTTCATCGAGCAAGTAGATGGTGTGGCCGGTGCTGCGCCGTGCAAGTTCGCTTGCCAGTTTCACGCGCTGTGCTTCGCCGCCCGACAGCGTGGT
>CAIUHT010000220.1 GCA_903898975.1 uncultured Planctomycetaceae bacterium | reverse complement strand
GGCTGGATGTGGCAGGTGGGACGACTGCACCACGACCTGCTGCGAGCCGCCCGGCTGAAACGAGAGGCCCCCGCACAAGACGAATCGACCGACGCCCCCAAGGGGGCACCCGGCACAGAAAAGCCGCGGCAGCCGTAAGCACTGCGCCCCACGGTTCGGAAGCGACGGTTCAGATCTTGCAGGGCTTGGCGGCCCGCTCGACTGGTGGTGCCACAGCCAGTCGGACCACGGGCCGGCGACGCCGCAGATCACCCAGCTCGGCAGCCAACGGGATGGTCGGCGAACTTGAGCCGGTTCACGTCGCAACGGTTGGCAACATGCGGCATTCAGCCGTCACGCGATCGCGCTCAGCGGCCGGGCGCTGCTGTCGCAGTCCTGCTCAGTGCGTCCTGTGACCGCAAACAGTGTCGCTGCGAAGCGTGTCGCCCTGCGGAGAGTCGCAGGGGCTCTCAGCGGGCGTTCCCCGGCAGTTCCAGCAGGTAGGCCCGCCCCGTGGCTGATGCCAGCAGCACCCGCTGTCCGTCCGGGCTCCAGACGCCGTTGTACAGCACCACGGGCAACTTGGTGCGAAACACAGGCTGGGCGGGATTCCCCAGATCCCAGATCAGCACTTCGCCCGAGTATCCGACCGACAACAGCCGCGTTCCCGTCGGGTTGAATTGCACGCGGTAGATGTCGTCCTTGTGTCCCGAGAACACCGCGCCGGCCCCCCCCGACTGGGCGTCGAACAGTCGCACCTTTTTGTCCAGCCCCCCCACCGCCAGCGTCTGGCCATTCGGGTGGAAGTGGACCGAATAGACCGCCCCCTCGGCACCCACCAGTTGCCGCAGCTCCAGTCCGTTTTCCGGATTGAACACCCGGACCGAGCGGTCGATGCAGCCGGTGGCCAGCAGCGTCCCCTGCGGGTTGAAGTCGAGGCTGTAAATTGGCCCCTGCTGAGGCGTGAGTGTCCGGATTTCCCGCCCGGCGACCGCGTCCCAGAACTTGACCGTCTTGTCATTCGACGCCGAGGCGACCATCTTCCCCGAGGGATGAAAGGCGACCGCGTACACGAACGATTGGTGCCCGGCCAGGTTGAACACGGGATCGGCCGAGGCGACCGACCACCGCCGCAACTGACCATCGCCCGAGACCGACAATGCCTGCTTGCCATCGGCGAGGACCGCCAGGCCATGGACGTCGGCGGCCGTTCCCTTCAGTTCCTGCACCGCCGCCAGGGGAGCCGGGGGAACTCCCTGCTGCGGAGGCGTGACCTGCGGGTTGAAGGTCCGCAGCACCTTGTCGGCACAGGCGACCAGCAGCTTCTTCCCATCGGCGCTGTAGCTCATCAGCCCCCCCGGTGACGCGAGGGTGTACTTCAACTGCACGGCGGCATCATTCAGGTTCCACAGCAGCAGTTGCGAGTCTCCCCCGGCGGCCACCAGTTGCTGGTTGTCGGCGCGAATCGCCACCCCCTTGACTCCATCCTTCAGCCCTTTGAATTCACGAACCTGGTTCCCCGAATTGGCGTCCCACAGTTTCACCGTCGAGTCGGGCCCCTCGGTCGCGAACACCGCGCCATTGGCAGCCAGCGTGAACAGTGCCAGCTTCCCCTCACCAACCACGCTGGTCCGCAGTGCCGACACCGTCTGCACCCACTGCTGCTGATCGGCCCCAGCCGAGATCAGTGTCTTCTGGTCAGGAGCCAGGGCCACCCCCAGCACTCCCGCCGTGTGCGGTGCGAAGTGCTCGAGTGGCCGCCCGGCTTTCAGATCCCAGACAATCACTTTCTGGTCGAGTCCTCCCGAGACCAGCCGCATCGGGTCGGGGCCAAACTGCACGCTCGTGACCGCCATCCGATGTCCCTCCAGCGTCTGCTGAATGGCACCGTCGGCCAGGTTCACCAGCCGAATCTTTGCGTCTTCACCCGCCAGTGCCGCCCGGCTGCCATCGGGGGTGAGCGCCAGGCCCAGCAGCGGGGTGGCCAGGTCGGTCTCGCGAATCACCGCTCCATCGGCCGGATTCCAGACTTTCAACTGCTTGTCGGCACCAATCGTCAGCAGTTGGGCACTGTTGGGGGTGAACTGGATCGCCGTCACTTTGCCCTTGTGTCCGGCCAGCATGCGGACTTCGGCCCCGTCGGCGACGTTGAAGACCTTCACCGTTCCCGCCGCGTCCCCCGCCACCAGTTGCTGCCCATCGGGTCGCACGGCGACGGCGGTGACAGCGGCCGGCATGGGGGCGAACGCCTTGACCAGCGTCCCGTTCGAGGCGTCAAACAGCCGGGCAATCTTGTCTTCGCTTCCCGTTGCCACCTGGGCGAAATTGGGGCTGAAGACCGCCTGCCAGACCGCCGCGGGGTGTCCATCGAAGACCCGCAGTTCCTTGCCGTCGGCGACATTCCAGAGTTTCACCTTGGCGTCGGCCGAGGCCGAGAGGACGTGCTGTCCATTGGCGTGCAACCGCACCGAGTTGACCGCTCCGCCATGGAGGGAGACCTTGCGGGCCGGGGTCTGCTGCACCGGCCAGAGCGTGACCAATCCGTCCGCCGCGGCGGTGAATACCTGCTGGTTGTTCGGGGAGTACGCGAGGGCGATGGGTGTCCCCAGATGGGCACCAAAGGTGGCCTGCGCCGCGCCATCGACCGGATTCCACAGCCGCAGCACGCCGGTTTCGTCGAGCGAGGCCAGCTGCTGGTTGTCCTTGCGAAAATCAACTCCCAGCACCGTGGCGGTGTGTCCGGGCAGGTCGCGGGCTGGCTGCTGCGTGGTGGCGTTCCACAGCTTGACCAGCTTGTCGGCTCCCCCCGTGGCCCACCATTGGGCGTTCGCGCTGGCGGCGACCGCGCGGGTCGCCGGGGCATGCGCGGGAATGACCTGCAGCGGCTTCGAGACGGGCACATCCCAGAGCTTGACGGTGTTGTCTTGCGACCCCGAGACCAGCCGCAGCCCATCCCGCGATGTGGCGACCGACAGTACCAGGTTGGTGTGCCCCACCAGTGTTCGAACCGCGTTCCGCGAGGCTGGGTCCCACAGGCGGATCGTCTTGTCGAAACTCCCGGTCACCGCCAGCGACCCATCGGAGGTGAAGTCGAGCCCGTAGACCGGGTCGGTGTGCCCTTCGAGTGGCAGCGGTTCCGGGGCCTGGGCCTTCGCCTGTGGCAGTGACACTCCCAGCAGCAATCCCAGCGGCACGACGCAGGCCAGGAGGAAACGCAGGCGGCGGGACATGGCGAGAAACTCCTGGCGGTTGGGAAACCGGGCGGCGGGATGGCGACTGCCGGGACCCCGGGGGGGCCCGTCGCCTCGGAGGAAGTCTCGCCCCGCCTTTGGTCTGTTGTCAACGCACCGGCCCTGACTGAGACACTCCCCGATTCAGACCCCAAAGAAACTTGTTGAACCGCTGAAGATGCGGCGGGTATACTCGGGCGCATGAGCACTCCATCGCCCGTCGCCCCGTTTTACCTTGGAATTGATGTGGGAGGCACCAACATCAAGGTGGGTGTCGTCGATGATCTGGGGCACTCGCTCTGCCGGGTTTCGGCCAAGACCGATGCCCCGCAGGGTTATCGCCACGGCCTGGATGTGATGGAGCGCCTGACCCAGGAGGCGCTGCGGGCCGCGGGGCTCACCCGCAACGATCTCCGCGGCTGCGGGTTGGCCACTCCTGGCACCATGGATATCCCCGCCGGCCGCCTGCTTGAACCGCCGAACCTCCCCGGCTGGTGGGATTGCCCCATTCGCGACCTGCTGGCCGAGCGACTGCAGTTGCCCACCACCCTGCAGAACGACGCCAATGCCGCCGCCTATGGAGAATTCTGGGCCGGCCGGGCCCGCGACGCGCAGAGCCTGGTCTTCTGGACTCTCGGCACGGGGGTGGGCTGTGGCATCATTCTCGATCACCTGATCGTCGAAGGGGCGCATTCGCACGCCGCCGAGTGCGGACACATCATTGTCGAAATGCACAACGGCCGGCGGTGCGGGACCGGACAATACGGCACACTCGAGGCTTACGCTGGTGCCAAGGCGCTCATCGCCCGCTGTCACGAGGCCTTGGACGCGGGAGAAGCGTCGGTCATCCGCGAGCACCTGGCCAAGGGGGAAGAACTCAACCCGTTGCTGATCGCCCAGTGTGCCGAGCAGGGAGACCCGCTGTGCGATCGCCTGGTGATGGAGT
>CAIUHT010000219.1 GCA_903898975.1 uncultured Planctomycetaceae bacterium | reverse complement strand
TTTGTGACCCTGCACCACGGTGGCTGGGACATGCACGGGCAGATTGTGCCCGGGCTGAACGCTCTCTGCCCGCAGATCGACACCGCTGTCGCCGCGTTGGTCGATGACGTGACCCAGCGCGGTCTCGACAAGCAGATCCTGCTGGTCATCTCGGGTGAGTTTGGCCGCACACCGCGCATCAACGGCTCGGCTGGCCGCGACCACTGGGCCCCTCTCTCGACCCTCGCATTCGCCATGGGAGGGTTGAAGAACGGGCAGGTCGTGGGCGAATCGAGCCCCAAGGTCGAAGTCCCCGCCAGCAACCCCATCTCGCCCCAAGACATGATGGCGACCATCTTCTCGGTGCTGGGCATCGACCGCGACCTGCACTTCCAGGACCCGGCGGGTCGCCCGACCCCCATGCTCACCCACGGCAAGCCGATCCGCGAACTCGTCGGCTGACCACGATTTTCCGAGGCGTCTCTCCTCCGAACCCAGCCTGATTCCCACCGTGGGAGTCAGGCTGGGTTTTGTTTTGCACCCCGCCCCGTCCCGGGGCACGATCTGGACTGGGCACGCCTCGCGCAGGTCACCACCTGGACTGGGCACGAGTTGGACTGGGCAGGCCACCGACCCTGGTGCTATCTTCCCCGCCCCCCGGGACCAGCCTGGTCTGCGGTGCGGCCCCTGGCTGGGGCCTGGCCCGCTGGCACAGCCCGAGGTGGACCCGCGCGGAGCAGGATGGAACCTGTCCGGGCGGTGGTGTTCCAACCCGGCTCGCCCTCACGCTCTGCCACCGGTGCCCCCCTGGCGAACCGCGTTGAGCTTGAGGCCGTCCCGAACTTTTTGCAGTGAGGCTTCCATGGAAGGACCAGTCGTCGCCTCCCCGGACATCCGGTCGGAGCGGCCCGCTCCGTTGCCCGGCCGCTGGCGGTTCCCTGGCTCGGTCCCCCGCACCCTCCCGCAGTGGGCCGGGTTGTGGGTGGGCATTGGCATCCTGCTCCGCCTGGTGCGGTATGCGCTCCCGTTCCCGCTCTGGTGCGACGAGTACCAACTCGCCGACAACTTCATCGACCGCGATCTCCCCGGCCTGTTCCGCCCGCTGGTCAACAACCAGGTCGCCCCGCTGGGGTTCCTGTTGATCGAAAAACTCAACACGCTGTGGATGGGGTTTCATCCCTGGGCGCTGCGCCTGTTTCCCTGCGTGTGTGCCGTCGCCAGCCTGTTCGTGATGCGACAGATTGCCCGCCGACTGTTCACCGGGACTGCCCAGGTGCTGGCGGTCGCGATTCTGGCGGTTTCGTACTACCCCATTCGGCTTGGCAGCGAGGTCAAGCCGTATGCGGGCGATCTCCTCGCGGCACTCCTGCTGCTGCATGGCGTACTCGAGTGGCGGGCCGATGGTGGCCGCGATCGCTGGCTCTGGCGGCTGACACTGCTGCTGGCGCCGCTGCTGCTCTGTTCGTTCCCGGCAGTCTTCGTGGGAGGAGCCACCAGCCTCGCCATTGCCTCCCTGCTGTGGCA
>CAIUHT010000218.1 GCA_903898975.1 uncultured Planctomycetaceae bacterium | reverse complement strand
CACCACGGTCATCGCGACCGATCCTTCGGGCCAGAAGGCGAACCTGCAGGTCACCGTCACCGGTTTGACCAACGATGTGGCGATCAACTTCACCAACCAGATTGTGCCGATCTTCACCAAGCTCGGCTGCAATGGCGGTGGCTGTCACGGCAAGGCGAGCGGCCAGAACGGCTTCAAGCTGTCGCTGTTGGGCTTCTACCCTGACGAAGATTACGAGTTCCTTGTCAAGGAAGCTCGTGGTCGTCGCCTCTCGCCCTCGTCGCCCGGCCAGAGCCTGCTGCTGAACAAAGCGGTCGGTCGCTCGCCCCACGGCGGTGGCAAGCGGATGGAAATCGACAGCTACGAGTACCGCATCATTGCCCGCTGGATCGAGCAGGGCATGCCCTACGGCTCGGAGAGCGATCCGTCCGTCGTCGCGATCAAGTGCCTCCCCGAGGGACGCATCATGGATCGTGGCAGCGATCAGCAGATCTCGACGGTCGCGATTTACAGCGATGGGTCGACCGAAGACGTGACCCAGATGGCTCTGTATGAGCCGAACGACACCGAAATGGCCGAAGTGGCGACCGGTGGGCTGGTCAAGACGCTCGACCTGTCGGGCGAAGTGGCGATCATGGCTCGCTACCAGGGGCAGGTCTCGGTGTTCCGAGCCACCGTTCCGCTGGGGGCCGAGCTGGGAACGCTCCCCGCCGAGAAAAACTTCATTGACACCGCGGTCTTCAACAAGCTGAAGCTGCTGGGAATTCCTCCGTCGGCCTTGTCGGACGATGCAACCTTCATTCGCCGCGTTTCGATCGACATCACCGGCCAGCTCCCCAGCGAGCAGGAAGTTCGCGACTTCGTGGCGAACACCGCTTCGAACAAGCGGGACGCACTGGTCGATCGGCTGGTCGACAGCCCGGCTTACGCCGACCTGTTCGCCAACAAGTGGAACATGGTGCTGCGGAACAAGCGGAAGCAGCCGACCGACACCCGCGGGACCTACGAGTTCTACAACTGGATTCGTGAATCCCTGTACGAGAATCGTCCCTACGACCAGCTGGTCCGCGAAGTGCTGACCGCTTCGGGCGACGTGACCACCAACCCGACGGTGACCTGGTTCCGCGAAGTGGCGGCGGTCAACGAGCAGGTGGAAGACACGGCACAGCTGTTCCTCGGCCTGCGGATTCAGTGTGCCCGCTGCCACCACCACCCGTTCGAGAAGTGGAGCCAGGACGACTACTACGGCTTCAGCGCGTTCTTCAGCCGGGTGGGCAAGAAGAACGGTGCGAACCCCCGCGAGCAGCGGATCTTCCACAACGAAGGTCTCGCCTCGGCGACCAACCCCCGCAGCAACAAGGCTCTCAAGCCGACTGGGCTGGGGGCTCCCGCTTCGGAAATCGCCGCTGACCGCGACCCCCGGCACTACCTGGTCGACTGGATGGCTTCGAAGGACAACAAGTTCTTCGCCTACTCGCTGGTCAACCGGTACTGGAAGCACTTCTTTGACCGCGGCATTGTCGAACCCGAAGACGACATGCGGGAGACCAACCCGCCGTCGAATCCCGAGCTGATCAAGGCCTTGGCGAACAACTTCATCGAGAGCGGCTTTGACCTGAAGCAACTGGTGCGGACGATCTGCAAGTCGACCACTTACCAGCTCAGCTCGCTGCCCAATGACTACAACCTGAAGGACAAGCAGAACTTCTCGCGGTACTACCCCCGCCGGTTGAAGGCCGAGGTGCTGTACGATGGCCTGCACCAGGTCACCGCCACCACCCAGGCCTACAGTGGGCTGCCCGAGGGGACGACTGCGATGCAGTTGCCCGACCCGACCGTCGGACCGTACTTCCTGAAGGTCTTTGGTCAGCCCCAGGCCGACACCGCCTGCGAATGCGAGCGGTCGCAAGAGGCCAACCTGGCCCAGAGCCTCCACCTGCTGAACAGCAGCGAGGTCCAGGGGAAGATCTCGAGCGCCTCAGGTCGATCGGCCATCCTGGCCAACGACAAAGATCGGACCGACGAACAGAAGATCGAGGAACTCTACCGCTGGGTTTACTCGCGGAATCCGGATGCCGAGGAGATGCAGATCGCCATCGGTCACCTGAAGAAGCACGAGGCGAACAAGAAGGTCGCT
>CAIUHT010000217.1 GCA_903898975.1 uncultured Planctomycetaceae bacterium | reverse complement strand
GTTTCATGGGCCAGGTCGATCACCAAGATCGGCCGCTCGGGACCCGTCAGGGTGAGCCGATCAGCCATGAACGCAAAAGAGTGGCTGGAACCATTCCGAGCCAAGGCCACCACTTGCTGGACCGTCAACCCATCGAAAACTCGGTCACTGACGCAATCGATGTTCGCCTGAAAGTCTTCGCTGCTGCGCGCTTGAGCTGCCAGGCAGAGAGCAGCCCACGCCGAGTCATCAGTGAAGTCGGTCCGCAGGAGGACCGGGTTACCACTCTCGGGCCACTTCAGCACGCAACACCTCGCAAACGAACTGGAAGTCGATCGCCGCAGTGCGGTCGAAATTCACCGGACTTTGGCGGTGCGGCACGGACCTGTCAATTTTGATGCGTCCAAATGGCAATCGCCAATCGAATTGTCACATCGATTCCTCAATAGAAATGTCACACACGGGACATTTCTATTGAGGACTGACACGGTTTCCCATGTTGATCCTCCACACCGTTCTATTGCGTCGAGGATCACCCCGGAAAGGCTGCTTCACAGCGCGACGACATCCCCAGTTTGTGGGGTCTTCCCTCGCGTGAGTGCCCATTTTGGAGAGCGCGCAGTCAAGAGGCCGACCGTCGCGCTGCATGATCTCAGCGGGTCCCCGACGCGTGACGGATGGCCGTCGAGAGGCCGGGGTCGGCATTCGCCGAGGTGGCTGTCACCTTCGACCGCGGGAGGCTCTCGAACACCCGGCAGGGATGCACGTTGGCGACTTCACGCAGTTCGGCCTGGCCGGCGGCCAGCGCGAGGAATTCGTCGACCACGTTCTCGTTAATCAGCAGCAGCGTGTGCCCCCGCTGGGTCATCGACTCCGCCGCCTTGGGCACAGACCACAGGTCGTAGACCTCAAGCGGCAGCTGCGGGTAGTAGAACGACAGCGAGTCGATCTCCCGCGACAGCCCAATGCTGACCACCGGGACCCGCTCTGCCAGCTCGTGCGGGCAGACCTCGGCCAGGGGCTGGATGAAGGACCGGCACTGGGCGATCCGCGGATAGAAGTCGAAGGTGGTGGCGGTCATGGCCAGCAGGGCGAAGCTGGCGGCCGCCAGCCACCGCGTGGGGACCGCGTGTCGCGCGAAGGTGCGGGGCGTTAAGAGGCCGATCCCCACACAGGCCAGGGCTCCCCAGGAGAGCCAGTTGGCCCCGCCATTCTGCTCCGACAGTCGCGAATCGATAAAGGCCGCCACCGGGATGGCCACTCCCAGCAGCACACACAGGTCGCGGGGCGAGGTTTCACGGACGTACTTCGCAAACTTTCCGGTCGTTTCGCCACGGATGATTCCCCAGATCGCGACGCCCATCACCAGGCAGACAGAGGGGAACATCGGCAGCACGTACGGGGGGAGCTTGCAGCGGGCCAGCGAGAACAGCGCGAACACCCAAGTGGCTCCCAGGACGAGGCTCCCCACGTTCCAGTCGCGGCGTGCCCGGACCGCCGGTTCCTGGCTGCGGAAGTAAGCCCAGGTCGCGGGCCAGAGAATCGAGCAGGGCAGCATCGCCACGCACAGCACCGGAATGAAAAACCACACCGGCTCGGCATGCTCGAGCCCCGAGACAAACCGCTCGACATGATGCTTCCAGATGAACTCTTTCATGGCGCCCGGCTCTGCCACCGAGAGGGCGATGAACCACGGGAGCACAATCGCCAGGACGGCGGTCGCGTAGGCCGCCAGCAGCTTCCAGGTGAGCCGCGAACTCTGGCCGGTCAGCCACAACGAGGCCGCCACCGGCGTGGCAATCAGCACCGGGGCGATCGGACCCTTGGTCAGAAAGCCCAAGCCGCACGCCACCGCCGAGAGCAGCCACAACGGCCACGACACCCGGGAGGTGCGCACACCCACGAGGGCGGCGAGGAACCCCAGCGTAGTCCAACTGGTCAGCAGTGAATCCATGAAGAGAAACCGGCCACTCAGCAGGAACCCGGCGGAGCACATCAGCAGCACGCTCCCCACGCCAGCGGCGGCGGTCCCCACGAGGTGACGTCCCAGCAGGAAGGCTGAGAACACGGTGATCAGCGACGCCAGGGCGGGGACCAGGTGGACGGCGGCCTCCGAGACGCCCAGCGTTTTAAACGCGAGGGCGGTGGTCCAGTAGAGCAGCGGGGGCTTGTCGAGGTACGGCTGCCCCAGCCGCTTCGGCACCAGCCAATCACCGGTGACGACCATTTCCTGGGCAATCTGGGCGTATCGGCTTTCGTCGGGATCCATCAGGGGAAACCGCACACGGGCCCACATCAG
>CAIUHT010000216.1 GCA_903898975.1 uncultured Planctomycetaceae bacterium | reverse complement strand
GCTTGAGCCGCTGAATCAGTCGCCTGCCTCATGGGTGTCCCGCTTCGGTGCCGGTCAGTTTCACAAACGGACCACCCATTCGGCAGTTGCGTCATTTGATCGCGACACCGGCCCCCACCGAATGGCTCCGCCCTGCCACTCTTCAAGGCTTGGCGGGATTTCCCATCTCCCGGTAAACTCAACCAGGGCTTCACTGGCACTGCCAGCGGCTTCCCGGCGACTTCCGCCCCGCGCGGGGAGCGGCTCCGCTGCTTGGCCAACCACCGTTGTTCCCAAGGCTTCAACAGGTCGTCGACCGTCGGCCCCCAACAGCCAACAAGCCCACGTCAGTCCTCCGCATTCTCCAGACGCCCGAGCCCGCCTCAGGCGTACCAAGTTCCCCAGGCTGGCTCTCGACTTCAGGCAGCGAGCCGCCCGACTGTTCCGCTTGCGATCTCCCCCTCTTCCACACCCTCCTTCCCAGAGCCACCATGCCCGCTCGCCCTGCGTCTCCCTCGCGGCGTCAGTTCCTCAAGCACTCGCTGGCTCTCTCGGCGGGGGTCGCGCTGTCGGCGGCCAGCCATCGCCGGGTCCTCGGGGCCAACAGCCGCCTCCGCGTCGCCTCGATTGGGACCGGTGGCAAAGGCTGGTCAGACCTGACCGCCACCGCCGCTTCGAACCGCGTCCAGGTGGTCGCCCTGTGCGACATCGATGAGTCGAAAGCCCACCTGGGGCAGGCCGCGGAAAAGTATCCCGACGCCCAGAAGTACACCGACTTCCGCAAGCTGCTCGACCAGGCGGGGACGTTCGACGCGGTGATCGTCTCGACTCCCGACCACATGCACGCCCCCATCTCGCTCCCCGCGATGCAACTGGGCAAGCACGTGCAGTGCCAGAAGCCGCTGACGCACACGGTTCACGAGGCCCGCCAGATGCGGCTCGCCGCCCAGAAGGCCAAGGTCGTGACCCAGATGGGCAACCAGATCCAGTCGCACGAGGCGTACCGCACGGCGACCAAGCTGGTGCACGACGGTGTCATCGGCAAGGTCCGCGAGGTCCATTCGTGGCAGAGCGGGGCGATGGGCTGGATCCTCGTCGATGACCGCCCCGCCGGGACCGAACCTGTCCCCGCCCACGTCCACTGGGACGAGTGGCTGGGGGTCGCCCCCACCCGCCCGTGGCTTCCCAAGATCTACCACTCGTTCAACTGGCGGGCCTGGCAGGATTTCTCGAATGGCCAGTTGGGCGACTTTGGCTGCCACATTCTCGATCCGGTCTTCACCGCCCTCAAGCTGACCGCCCCCCTCTCGGTCACCGCCAAGGCTCCGGCGATCAATCGCGAGATCTGGTACCGCGAGTCGACCGTCTCTTACGTCTTCCCCGCCACCGAGCACACCGTCGGACCGACCTTGCCAGTCACGTGGTATGACGGAGCCGGGCGGATGCCCGACCGCAAGGCGCTGGGGCTGGCCGAAAACCACCCGCTCCCCGGTTCGGGCTCGATCCTGCTGGGCGAGAAGGGTTCGCTGGTCATCCCCCACGTCGCGATGCCGCAACTGCTGCCGGTTGAAAAGTTCGCCGACTACAAGATCGAGGTGGTTCCGGCCCGCGACCACTACACCTCGTGGGCTCACGCCTGCCTGGGCGACGACCATGCGACGTCGAACTTCGACTACTCGGGTCCCCTGACCGAAACGGTCCTGCTGGGAACGATTGCCATCCGCAATCCGCAGACCACCCTCAAGTGGGACAGTGCCAAGCTGGAGCTGACCGGAGCCCCCGGCGCCCAGGCACTGCTCACCAAGCCGTACCGCAAGGGTTGGGAACCAAAGTGGGTCTGAGCGGCTGACGGGACGCCGGCGACCGCCCCACCCTGGTGAGTGCGAACCGCCGGCCCACCGGCCCGCACTCGCCCGTTTCCTCCCGTGGAATCACCCCCTCCTTCTCTTTCGACCGGGTGCCACTCGCATGCGTCTTGACTCCCGCCACGCTGTCCCACGTCGGGCGGTTTCCCACGGCATTGACGTGTGGCGACCAAGGTCACCGGCACCACGGTCGGGCTGCAGGCTCGTGCCGAAAACCGGGGTGCTGCTCGGGCTGCTGCTTGGGCTGGCGATGGCCGGTGGACCGCTGTTCGCCGCCGACGCCCCCGGCACGCTCGACTTCAACCGCGACATCCGGCCGATCCTCGCCGAGAACTGC
>CAIUHT010000215.1 GCA_903898975.1 uncultured Planctomycetaceae bacterium | reverse complement strand
CTGTTCACGCTGGGGTTCAACATTGCGGGCTACATCTTGCGGAAGCGATTCCGGGAGAGTTATTAGCGATGCGGGATGTGAACCGACTGATTGCCCGGCGGAAGCTGCAGGACCGACTGTTTTCGCTCCTGGGAATGGCGTGCACGCTGGTGGGGGTGCTGACGCTGGTAGTGCTGTTGTCGGGGCTGATTCGCGACGGGTCTGGGCGGTTGTTTGACCCCGCTTTTTACAGCTCGTTTCCCTCGGCTCGGGCGGTGCGGGCGGGCATCCTGTCGCCGCTGGTTGATTCCCTGCTGCTGGCGCTGCTGACCGTGCTCTTAGCGGTTCCGCTGGGAGTGGCGGCGGGGGTCTACCTGGAGGAGTACGCCCCACGCAACTGGCTGACGACCATCATCGAGATCAACATTGCGAACCTGGCGGGGGTGCCGTCGATTATCTTCGGGCTCCTGGCGCTGGGCTTCCTGATCTACGGGCTGGGGATGTCGCGGTCACTGCTGGTGGGGGCGATTGCCTTGAGTTGCCTCGTGCTGCCGATTGTGATCGTGACGACACGGGAGGCCCTGCGAGCGATCCCGAACGGAATCCGCGAGGCGGCGTACGCGTTGGGGGCGACCAAGTGGCAGGTGGTGCAGCACCACCTGTTGCCGTATTCGCTGGGGGGAATCGCGACAGGCACAATCATCGCGATGTCGCGGGCGCTGGGAGAGAGTGCACCGCTGATGACGATTGGCGCGGTGACCTTCATTTCGTTTCTGCCCCCGGCCCCATGGCAGTCGAATTTTCCGTTCGTGAACATGCAGTGGCTCGATTCGGAGTTCACCGCGATGCCGATCCAGATGTTCAACTGGATTTCGCGACCGCAGGCGGAGTTCACGCGCCTGGCCGCGGCCGCCGGGGTGGTGCTGATTGCGATGACCCTCTCATTGAACGCCGCGGCGATTACGCTGCGTTATCGCCTGAGAAAGCGGATCAAATGGTAAGCCCCACTTCCTCGAACACCTCGTCAACCACAGCCCCCGCCTGGCGGGGGGTGGAAGCGACCCGCGCCGGTGCCTCTGCCGCGGGGGGAGCGTTGGCAGCTGTCCCGACGAAGGTGGAAATCAAGGGGCTGAACTTTTTCTACGGGGCGAAGCAGGCCCTCAAGAACATCCACCTGGCGATTCCCGAAAAATCGGTGACAGCGCTGATTGGGCCGTCGGGCTGCGGCAAGACGACGCTGCTGCGCTGCCTGAACCGGATGCACGACCTGTACCCGGGGAATCGCTACGAGGGGGAGATCCTGCTGCAGCCGGGGGGACTGAACATCATCAGCGGGGCGGTGGACCCCATGGAGATGCGGCTGCGGGTGGGGATGGTGTTCCAGAAGCCGAACCCGTTTCCGAAGTCGATTTTTGAGAATGTGGCGTTCGGCTTGCGGCTCAAGGGGGTATCGGCCCCCTCCGAGTTGAGCGAGCGGGTGGAGCACGCCCTGCGGTCGGCGGCGTTGTGGGAGGAAGTCAAAGATCGGCTGCGGGACAGCGCGTATGCGCTGTCGGGGGGGCAGCAGCAGCGGCTGTGCATTGCGCGGGCGCTGGCCCCCGAGCCCGAGCTGATGCTGTTTGACGAGCCGACGTCGGCGCTCGACCCCGCCTCGACGGCGCGAATCGAAGACCTGGTGTATGAGCTGCGGGAGCGGGTCTCGATTGTGATCGTGACCCACAACATGCAGCAGGCGGCCCGGGTGTCGGACCAGACCGTCTTTTTCTACCAGGGGGAGGTGATTGAAGCCAAT
>CAIUHT010000214.1 GCA_903898975.1 uncultured Planctomycetaceae bacterium | reverse complement strand
GGTTCCAATCTCGGGGTCCCCCGTTTCCGCCAGGCGGGCCCGGTTCAGGTCATTGACCGCATCCACGAACTGCCGTTGCCGGGTCGGGGTGATGCCCTGCGGATTCGCCAGGTTCAGAATTGGCTCGGCCCCGGCACGGAAGGGGACACCCTGGTAAGTCGTGGGCAGAAACCCGCTGGCCCACAGCGGGGCGCCTCCCCGCGGACCCCGGGGGCCCGACTGCAGCACCACAAAGCCCGGCAGGCTCGCCGATTCACTGCCAATGCCGTAGGTCACCCAGGCCCCCATGCTGGGGCGACCCATGAACTGCGGCGAACCGGTGTTCACAAACAGCTTGGCCGGGCCATGGTTGAAGACATCGGTCACCATGCTGCGGACAATGCAGAGCCGGTCGGCGACCGTCGCCAACTGGGGGAGCAGTTCGCTCAGCTCGGCACCACTTTCCCCATGGCGGGCGAACTTCCGCCGACTTCCCAGCAGCTTGGCGTCGCGCTTGATGAACGCGAACCGCTTGTTTTTGACATACGATTCGGGAATGACCTGCCCGTCCATCTCCTGCAGCTTGGGCTTGGGGTCGAACAGTTCGAGCTGGCTGGGGCCACCCGCCATGAACAGGAAAATCACCCGCTTCGCCTTGGGGGTGAAGTGGCCCGCCTGCACGGCGTAGGGGTTGAGCCGGCGTTCCGCCGAACCACCTGCCGCCTGCAGTCGCCCCTCCTGCAGCAGCAGCGACCCCAGTGCCGCGCTCCCCAGTCCCACCTGGCACTGCTGGAAGAAGTGGCGGCGGGTCACCTGTTGCAACACGGTGTCGGTCGGGTCCAGGGGGCTGTCGCTCATGATTGGTTCAGGCTGCGAAAGGTGGAGCGGATAAGGCGAGCGGACGGGGAAGGGAACGGAGGAGAAGAGGGTGAGAACGGGGGTGTCGCTGAGGGCTGGAACCAGGTTGTGGAGGGAACAATCGCGGCGGGAGATCACTGACTGATCACGGACCACCCTGGGCTGAGCCCCGGGTTTGTTCCCCTGGCTGGTTCCCACTGGGGATCAGTCCGGCCCTTTTCGCGCCGGGTGGTGGAGTTCTCTTCTCGGCGGTTGCCGCTTACTCCCGAGTGATGAATTCGTCGAGGTTGAGCACCACCCGCGCAATCGCCGTCCAGGCGGCCCGTTCGCCGTCGGGGGGGGCGTTCTCTGCTCCCGGTCCCGCCAGCTGCGCGGCTTCGGAATCGTGACCCGCGAAGCCCTCCCGCTGCTGCGCCAGCAGATCGGACAGTCGCTGCAACTCGACTCCCCCAGGCTCCCGCGCCAACGCCAGCCGCCACAGCAGGCGCAGGCGGGAAGAATCGTCCGGCAGTCCCTCGGCCAACACCCGCTGCGCGAGTGCCTGGGCCAACTCGAGAAACTGCAGATCGTTGGCCAGTGTCAGCGATTGCAGCGGGGTGTTCGAGCGATTGCGGCGGGTGCAGGCGACGTTTGCGTCGGGGAAGTCGAACACCGTCAGTGCGGGGTACGGGCTGGAGCGCCACAGGTAGGTGTACATCCCCCGGCGGTATCGGTCGGGACCGGTGGAGGTGGCCCACGGTTTCTTGTCCTGGGTGAAGTCGTAGACTCCGGCCGGTTGCGGAGGATTCACGCTGGCCCCCCCTACCCGGCGATCGAGCCGGCCACTGGCGGCGAGGGCGGCGTCGCGAATGGTCTCGGCTTCAAGGCGAACTCGCTGCTGACGGGCATAGAGTCGATTCGCCGGGTCGATCTCGACCAGCTCGGGACGGTGCACCGACGACTGGCGATAGGTGGCCGAGCAGACCAGCAGCTTGAGCAGCCGCTTGACACTCCACGGGGCCTGGGCCCCCAGGTCGCTCCCCGGGCTTGCGCCGACGGTGGGCTGCATGAACTCGGCGGCCAGCCAGTCGAGCAACTCGGGATGGCTGGGCGGGGTCCCCTGCAGGCCGAAGTCATTCTCGGTCTCGACAATGCCGCGACCAAACAGCTTCTGCCACATTCGGTTGACGGTCACGCGCGCCGTGAGGGGGTTGCGGGGATCGACCAGCCAGCGGGCCAGGTCGAGGCGGTTGGGGCGGTCCGACAGCACCGCCAGCGGAGGGAGCACGCCGGGGACGGCGGGTTCGACCTCGGCTCCGTGTCGCAGGAAGTCGCCGCGAATGTGAATGCGGGTGCTGCGGGGCTCGCTCCGCTCCCGCATGACGAGCGTGGTGGTGAACTGCGGCAACTGCTCGACCCGGCGGACAATCTCTTCCAGTTCGGGAAACGCCTGGCGGGCCTCGGGTTGCTTGCGATAGTACGCAGCGAGGTCTTTGCGGTTCTGCTCACTGCGCATCACGGGAGAGAGGTTGAGGGCGGGCTGACCCGGCCCCCACCCCGCGGGCCGAT
>CAIUHT010000213.1 GCA_903898975.1 uncultured Planctomycetaceae bacterium | reverse complement strand
GGTCACCTCCAGGGCCTGGGCGAGATCGGGTTGCCACGCCCCGGGGGAGCGGCCAGCGAACAGTTCCCTGAGTTTCAACGACAACTCATCGCGCGACGCCTTGGGTTCGGGTTCGACGTAAAAGTTCGAGACCGTGTCGGTCGAGATCAGCCCCAGTTTGCGGGCGAGCGCGATGTCGACCAGGATCGCAACGTCGAGGAACAGCGAGCGGCAGTGGTAAATGCCCACAATCTCCAGCTCTTCACCATCGACCCGCAGTTTGTCGCCCACCCCCTTCTTGTGCTCCTCGGCGATCGGCCGCGAGATGACGCAGTGATTGGTCCCGGCGTCCGCGGCGTTCAGCATCCGTCCTTCTTTCAAGTCGCTGCGATACACGCTGTACTTGAGGCGGTCGGCCTGGGGGAGATCGCTGCCGAACAGAAACCGGGGCGGGCTGATCGCCGGCTTGCCTTCGACCAGGTGGGCCCGTCCCCAGACCTCGGGGTGCGTCACCGCCACGCCGGGAATCTGCTCGATCTCGGGTTGCCACTGGGCGGGCAGACGGGAGAAGAGGGGGATGGGGGCCCCTGGTTGAATGAGCACCAGTCCCGGCATCCGGTCGAAGGTGGAGTTGACTGTGTCCTGGATTCCCTCGGCGACCGAGAACAGCCCCACCATCCCGGCGATCGCCACCGTGAGGCCACACAGGGCCAGGGCGGTGCGAAGCGGGCGACTCAAAAGATTCTGGAGTGCGAACTGGAACATGCGTGCATTCTAGCCAAGCGATCGAGCAAGTCGAGTTCGCCCCGGGGCGGGTCGGGGAATCCCCGGTGGAAACCCCCGGCGGCGAACCGTAAACTTCCTCATCCCGCACCTCTGAAACCGCATCCATCGGCCCCGATTCCATGGCGTTCGATCCGTACAAGGTCTTGGGCGTTTCCAAGACGGCCAACGACGAAGAAATCCGCAAGGCCTACAAGAAACTCGTGCGCGCCAATCATCCCGATGTGGACGCCAGTCCCGAAGCAGCGCGCCGCTTTAAAGAGGTCACGCAGGCTCACGAGATTCTGTCCGACGCCAAGCGACGGTCGAATTACGATCAGTTCGGAGTGACCGACGAGGGGGGAAATTGGCCCCCGCCTCCCAACCCGGGGCGCGGATCCCAGTCGGGGTCTCCCTTCCCGTTCGATCTCGAGGAACTGATGGGCCGACGCGGTCCCCGACCGCGCGGGCCCGCTGGCGGGGGAGGGTTCGGCGGCTTTGGTGGCTTCGGAGGGTTTGGTGTCCGCGATGGTGAACCGCTCGAAATTGACGTCGACGTTCCGTTCCGACTCGCCGCTGAGGGGGCGATTACGACCTGTTCCTGAATCGCGAGGGGCGCGACGAACACCTCACCGTCAAGATTCCTTCCGGGATCGATACAGGGAAAGTTGTGCGGGTCGCCGGAAAAGGTCACCCGGGGGCGGGGGGTGGGGCCGCGGGCGACCTGTTGATGCGGGTCCGCGTCCAGAAAGACCCGCTGTTTCGCCGGGAGGGACAAGACCTGCTGCTCGACGTCCCGATCTCGGTCTCCGAGGCAGCGCTCGGCACCCGGGTAGAAATCCCGACGGTCTCGGGGGGGCAGGTGGTGGTGACGATTCCAGCCGGGGCGTCGAGTGGCCTGCGGCTGCGAATCAAGGGGCAGGGAATCCTGTTCCACGCCACCCGTCAGCGGGGTGACATGTACGTGGTGGTCAAGCTGGCGCTGCCCCCCAACCTCACCGACGAAGCCCGCGACCTGTTCCGCCAGATCGATCAACTCTGTCCCTCGAATCCCCGCCAGGGGTTGTGGTAACCGGCCGGTGCCAGCGGTTCTTCCGGTCTGCGGGCCACTTCGCCCCGGGCCGGTCTGGACCACCACTCCCCCCCTGCGGGCCGTTCGCTTTTCCGTGACGCATCTCAGCGCTCTCCCGCCATGCCCCGGGCTGTTCCCCATCCGCACGCGTTTCGCAAGTCATCGCACCTGCGGCACCCGCGTGAATTCGACCGGGTGTTTCAGCTTCGCTGCTCGGCGCGCGAGGGGCCGCTGCTGGTCTTCGCTGCCCCCGGACTTCCGGCGACCCGTCGGATGGGTCTGAGTGTTTCGCGCCGGAACATCGGGGGAGCGGTGGTCCGCAACCGGGTGAAGCGGCTGTTGCGGGAGGCGTTTCGGCTGACCGCGGCGGGCTGGCCCGAGGGCTTTGACTGGGTGCTGGTGCCGCAGAAGGGATTTGAGCCCAAGCTGGACAGGCTGCTGCGCGACCTCCCGGCGTTGGCCCGCCGTACCGCCGAGCGGGCCCAGCGTCGGCAGAAGGAAGCCGGGCCGGGGGGAATTCCCCCAGCCTACGTGCGGCCCCGATTTGGGCGGGGCAAGGGCTCGGCACCACCGCTTGCAACTTCGGGGCCGCCAACTTTGGGGCCGCCAACTGCAGGTTCGGCAACATCGGGTCCGGCGGGAGCCACCGCAGAGGAAGCTCGACCAGACGCGCCAGGCTGACCCGCCCCGCGACGGGGCACCGTCGCAGCCTCAACGCCGCCACGCCCGAAACAGGAGTTCGCGCCGCAGCGTGCGGGGGGCTTCGCTGAGAACTTTTCGAGGTCGGAACATTTCCCCGATGCCCCGAGTCGCGGTCGCGTGCCTGTGAGCAGGCACCACGCCAGTGGCCCGAGTTGAACCGACTCAAATCGATGTCCCTTCCAGGTTGCAGCGAGCAGGAACCTCTGGCATGCCTTCGACCGCGTGGCGCGAGTGGATTCGTGACCTGGTGCGGGGCGCGTGGCTGTGGCCCCGCTGGGGATTGGTGGCGGCAGTGCGGGGCTATCAGTGGTTGATCAGTCCGTGGCTGGGGAACAACTGCCGGTTTGTGCCCAGTTGCAGCCAATATTTTGTCGAAAGCGTTCAACAGCGCGGCGCCATCGTCGGGAGTTGGCGCGGAGTCTGCCGGATCTGTCGCTGCCATCCCTGGCACCCCGGTGGCTGGGATCCTCCCTGAGCGGATGCTGCCGTGACGGTGTTCGATCGGGGCACCTCGCCCCAAGCTGGCGCCGCAGACGCAGTGCAGGTCAAGGCACGACACTGAGATTGTGCTTGGGGTCGCCGGAGTCGTCGGCTGAATCCTGTGCGGTCGGATCGCGCCCGGCCGCATCGAGGACTGCGGGTCGGTGCAGGCCGAGGCGATGGAGCCTTGGTCAGTGCGAGTGCCGCACACCTTACGGGAACCAAGTGGCTGGGGACCGGCTCGTATTGGCTGGCCTGAACCGCGTTCGGCGCGGAGCGAGGCACCGATGGCTTTCCGAACGCTGACCGTCGAGGAATTCGCAGAGAGCCTGGCGGCCAAGTCGCCGGCACCGGGCGGCGGCGCGGTGGCGGCCGTGACCGCGGCGCACGCGGCCGCGCTCGGCGCGATGGTGCTCGAGTTCACGCTCGGGAAGCCGAAGTTCGCGGAGCACGAGGGCTCGAACGCCGCCGCGCTCGCCCGGCTGACGGACCTGCGGCGGACCGCGCTGTCGCTCGCCGACCGCGACGCCGAGGCCTACGGAGCGCTCAACGCGCTGTGGAAGCTGCCGAAGGACTCGCCCGTGCGGCTTTCCGCCTGGGACGCCGCCGTCGCGGAGGCGATCGACGCGCCGCAGGCGATCCTCGACGCCGCGGCGGAGATCGCCGTCACCTGCGAGGGGCTCGCGGCCCGCACCAACCTGAACCTCGCGAGCGATCTCGCGATCGCCGTCGACCTCGCGCGGGTCGCGGCGCGCGCCGCGGCGCACAACGTCGAGGTGAACCTGCCGTCGGTCGCCGATGCCGACGACCGAGCGGCGCGCCGCTCACGCATGGACGCCG